>CAYQWO010000125.1:4390-8792 GCA_964421095.1 uncultured Syntrophaceae bacterium | reverse complement strand
GTCAGCCACGGTTGCCACGGTTCGGTAACCCGTATCTTTCCCCGCGAAGAGGGAACCATGAGTGCAGATGCGGCTATGATTCAAAAAGAGGTACCCATTCCAGTCATCTGCCCGAACTTCCTCGATCCAGGCAGGGCTGCCGAGGCCATTGATAATGGATCTGTCGCCCTCGTAGCCCTCTCCCGGGCCCTTCTGGCGGATCCTCTGTGGGTGCGCAAGGTCCGAGAGGGAAAACCCGAGACGATTCAGCGCTGCATCCGCTGTTACCAATGCGTTCGGGCAGCCATCGTCGATTACCTTCCGGTTCGTTGCCCGGTAAATCCCGGGCTCGGGTTTGAACGCTTTGATCCGCGTTGTCTCCCACAGCCCAATAAGAACCAAAGGGCATAGAGATCATTCGCCAGGGCCAAAGACTATCCCACTCTTTATTTTGGAGAGATCGTGACCTGTTACCTTGTCGATTGATGAAGCAGAAAGAAATTTTCAATCAGGAAGCATGGGAGCGTTCCCTTCTTCACGGGCTGGCCTGTGAGTGGGAGAAAGCCCTCTGGATTTTAAGTCCGGCGTACCGGAAAATGATGCGTCCTCCCCTGTTCAGTCTGCAGGATATGCAAGACCGGTGGGGCTCCTGGTCGGGGAAAAAACGGGAGATTTCCTTGAGCCGGAACCTGGTCCTGAACCATCCCTGGGATGCGGTATGTGAAGTCTTGCTGCATGAAATGGCCCATCAATTTACTGAGGAAGTCTTTGCGGCCCGTCATGAACCTCCCCATGGTCCGCAATTTCAAAAAGCCTGTTACCTGCTCCGGGCCAATCCTAAGGCCTCGGGGAATTACCAGCCCTTGGATGAGCGGATCCGCCAGGAATCCTCCAGTCTCAAAGATAAGATGATGATCCGGGTTAAGAAACTGATGGCGCTGGCTGGCAGTCCCAATCAGCATGAAGCGGAAGCAGCCATGGGCAAGGCCCATGCGTTGATCAGCAAATACAATTTAAATCTTTTGTCTCAGGATGAAAACCGGAATTTTGCCAGCGTTTTTGTCGGCCAGCCCGCTCTGCGTCATACTCCCGAAGACTATGCCCTCGCCCATTTATTGCAGGATTACTATTTCGTGCGGGGAATCTGGGTGCCCGCTTATGTGCTGGAAAAAAGAAAGATGGGGCGAGCTTTGGAGATCAGCGGGACCATCCAAAACATAAAGATGGCCAGCTATGTGCATGATTTTGTGCGGCGGTTTATCCATGCCCAATGGGCCGTGTACAATAAGGATCGGGGATTGAACCGTCATCGCCAGACAGACTTTGCCGTTGGAATCATCGAGGGATTTTGCTCCAAGCTGGAAGCGCCACCTTCGCCGGCCTTGATAAAGATGGAGGACCCCTTACTGAGAAAATATCTGGCTTACAAATATCCCCACACCGTCAGCGTCAATCGCGGAGCCGCTAGGCCGGATAAAAACGTATTACAGGACGGGAAGCGCATTGGGAAAAGGCTGATCATTGCCAAAGGAATTGCAGAGCATGGGGGAAGCCGGGGGCTGCTGCTCAGGAGCTAAATTTTGAACGCCCCATCCTTTCCCCACCCCGACCCTTTAGACCATTCTTCAGCTCATGATCTATGAATTACCTACGGATTCAGAGGTGGATGATTCTTATTATTCTCCAATGTCCCTACGATCCCATGGGGCGATTGGTCCGGGATTTAAGAATCTCCCTTGCAGCCTGGGCAACTTGCTTCGGGCCAAGGCCATACTTCTCAAGTAGGGCTTCATTGGGGCCTGATTCTCCAAAGGTATCCCGCAATCCAATGCGCTTCATGGGGACTGGATACTGTTCAGCCAACACCTCCGCGACGGCTCCCCCCAATCCGCCTATAATGCTGTGTTCCTCAGCAGTGACCACCAGTCCTGTTCGAGCGGCCGCCAGAACAATGGCTCCTTCATCCAGTGGCTTCAGGGTCGGAACATGCAAGACATGGGCCTGAATCCCATCTTCGGCTAGGATGTCAGCCGCTTCCAGGCAACGCTGGCTTTGTTGCCCGGTCCCAATCAGGGTAACCTCGTTTCCTGCTCGTAGCACCACCGCCCTTCCAATGACGAACTTGTAGTCCTCCGGTAGGATAACTGGACAGGGGTCTCGGGTGAGGCGCAGGTAGACGGGTCCATCGTGGGCCAGAATCACCGGCAGAGACTTGCGCACCTCTGTGGCATCAACCGGGGAAATGCTTACGACATTGGGCATGGCGCGGAAAACAGAGATGTCCTGTATGGACTGATGGGTTTTTCCCGTCTTGCCAGTCAGTAGGCCACTGAATGCCCCGATGAACTTCACATTCAACTTTGGCTGGGCGATAACCACACGGATCTGGTCTAAGGCTCGCTTGGCTGCAAAGCAGGCGAAGGTGCTAATTAATGGAATAAAGCCAACTGTGGCCAATCCCGCAGCCACGCCGAACATGTTCTGCTCGGCTATACCCATCTGAAAGAAACGGTCTGGGTAAGCTTCGGCAAATATGTCCACCCGCGTCGACGTCCCTAAATCACCGTCGAGGACCACCAGTCTTGGATGCTGGGGGGCCAGTTCAGTCAACGTTTCGCCAAAGGCCACACGCTGAGCGATCATCTTGGTCATGATCATCCACCTTTTGCAATCACTTTATGTCTTCCAAATGGCCATGGATTAATTCTTCATTGGCCGGCTTATTCAATTCCGCAATGGCTAATTCGAGCTCTTTATCGGTTGGGACTCGAGCATGCCACTGGTAACGGTCTTCCATGAACGAGACCCCTTTCCCTTTCACGGTGTGGGCAATGATTATCGTTGGCCGCCCGATGATCGTCTTGGCCTCTTCCAGAGCGCCTATGATGGCTTCGAAATTGTGCCCATCAATTTCCATTGCGAACCATCCAAAAGCCTGGAATTTGATGGCCGGAGCCTCGATCGGTAACATTCGGATGGGATACTGCCACCCGTATTGTTGCACTTTGTTATAATCCAAAATCACAGTCAAATTGTCTAATTTGTACCGGCTGGCCACAGAGGCCGCCTCCCAAATCTGGCCTTCCTGAGATTCGCCATCCCCGATCATGACATAGATCCGAAAATCCTTTTTCCGGAGCCTCGCTCCCAGTGCCATTCCAATACCCGCCGATAGTCCTTGTCCGAGAGATCCCGTGGATATATCAATTCCAGGAGTGACAGTCATGTCAGGATGGGCCTGCATTCTGGAGTTGATCTCATCGAAGGTGGACAGCTCCTCTACGGGGAAAAAGCCTCGCTCGGCCATCACGGCGTACAGGGCTATGGCTGAGTGGCCCTTTGACAGTATAAAGCGATCTCGATCCTCCCAGGTTGGGTTCTTCGGATCAAGGCGCAGAGTGTGAAAATAGAGAGAGGTGAGAAGTTCAACGGCCGAAAGAGGGCCTCCGATATGGCCCCCCTGGGCCTTATGTACACTCCGGAGGACATGCACACGTACCCGAATGGCAATTTGGCACAACTCAGCAATTCGGCCAGGATCGAGCTGGATCATTGTCTTTTCTCCTTTGCAAGATGATTATAATTTTGAGCGATCATCTTGTCAAAATTTTTTAGGGGTTATTTTCTCGAAAGGGCATTTTCCTCACCAGGATATTGACATTTAACTTTCCGGAAAGGATAATTGAAAAAAAACTTTAGTCGCGGGGGATTCTATGCGCTTGAAAGAAAGAGTTGCCATCGTGACGGGGGCCGCCAGCCGAGGAATGGGACGCGGCATATCGCTATCTTTCATCCGTGAAGGGGCCCGAGTGGTCATCGCAGATATAAATCTTTCCAAGATGGAAGATGCGGCCAGGGAACTCAAAGCGGCTGGCGGTGAGATTGAAATCATCCGAGCTGATATTTCTCGACCGGATGAAGTCTCCATGATGGTGACGCGAACGATGAATCGTTTTGGGAAAATCGATATCTTGGTCAATAATGCTGGTGTTATCGTACGGAAACCCTTCCTCGAGACTACCCCAGAAGAATGGGATCACATCTTCGCCGTCAATGCCCGGGGCTATTTCCTCTGCGCCCAGGCCGCAGTGAAGGAGATGGTCAAACAGGGGAAGGGAAAGATCATCATGATCTCGTCCGATGCCGCCTTAGTGGGTATTCCTCCCCTCTCCGCCTATGCCAGCTCGAAAGGAGCAGTCCTATCCCTTACCCGGACAATGGCGGTAGAACTGGCTCCTTACCACATCAACGTAAACGCCATTGTGCCCGGAACGACCGAGACGGATCTGAACCGCGATAAACTGGCCGATCCACAATGGCGAGCCGAAATCTTAAAGCGCTTTCCCCTCGGGAGATTGGGTACACCAAATGATATCGCCTCGGCGGCCCTCTATTTAGCCAGCGATGATTCTGACTGGATGAC
>CAYQWO010000125.1:0-4290 GCA_964421095.1 uncultured Syntrophaceae bacterium | reverse complement strand
TGAATAGGATCTACTCCGAGGTTAACCATTACAGGTAATAGGATTGGGGTAAGGATGATAATAGTAGCCATGGTATCCATAATGCATCCCAGGGCGACAAGGAAGGCAATAATTATCAGATAGATTACTCTCCAATCATTTGAGATGGTGCTGAGAAGATAGCCTACCTTTTGCGGCGCTTGGGCAAGGGTGAGTAATTCCCCAAAAGCCGTAGAAAGTCCGATAAAAACGATCATCACTCCACATATGAGGCATGTTTTTGAGAGAGAGCTATAGATCTTTTGCATATTAAGCTTTTTAGTTATAAGGAGGCCGACTAAAAGTGAATAATCCGCTGCCACAACTGCCGCCTCTACCGGGGTGAAAACTCCACCATATATCCCACCCAAGATAATAACGGGTGTAAGAAGTGACCATTTATTACGCCAGCAGGCTACCAAGAAATCGCGGAAGGAAACCTCTAAGGTCTTCTCTCCATATCCCCTTCGCCGGCAGATCACATAGGCGATCAGGATGAGGACAGTTGTTACGAAGAGCCCGGGAATAAATCCCGCCATGAAAAGCCCTACGATGGAAACCTGTCCAATCACTCCATAGACGATCATCGGATTACTGGGGGGGATTAAAATCCCTAAGGTTCCCGCCGAACCGCTTAGGGCTCCAGCGAAATCCTTAGCATAGCCACGACTTACCATCGCAGGAATGACAATGAATCCGATGGCGCAGGCAGTGGCTGGCCCTGATCCTGACATGGTGGCAAAGAACATACACCCCAGCACGGTGGCAATCGCCAGTCCCCCCCTTACCCGACCTACAGCCTTCTCCATGACTCCTATTATTTCTTCGGACATCCCCGCTTCTTCCATAAAGGCACCCGCCAGTATGAAAAAGGGGATGGCGTGCAGGGGAAAATTATCTGTGGCAGTATAGATTGATTTGGCGAGAATCACCAGAGGAATGCCGACTTCCTTCAGAACAAAATAGGTGGCGATCCCGATGCTGATAATGATGGGGATTCCCAGAAGAAGACATATCGTAAAAATCAGAAATAGAAGACCAATCATTCTCTCAATCCTTTGAGTTCCCTTAAAATATGCGGGATGATGCGCACAGACACCATAGTGAAGCTGATAGGAACGAGGCTGTACGCATAGGCCATTGGCAATCCTAAAGCCGGAGAGTCGTAAGGATAAATGATCATACTATGTACTAATCCTATCCCTTCACGAATAATGATACAATTGAACCAAATCCATATCCCGTCCGCCAAGACCCTTAGAATCTTCCATGCCCTCTTGTTCAATAGGCCAAGATGAGCTTCAACGCGAATATGCGTCCCCTCCCTTGCCGCATAAGCCACTGACATGTAAACAAACCAGACGAAGGCCATACGTTCAAGTTCTTCCGCAGCACTAAAGCCTTTATGCAAGACAAAACGGAAGAATACGATTGTTGAGAGCAGGACGACCATTGAACAGAGGAAAAAAATAGAAGAGACCTCTTCCAAATTTCTTTCTATAAGACAAAGAAGTCGTTTCAAAATCTATCACCTCAAAAAAATAATTGCCCCTCCCCGGTAGCTTTGCCTGGCGGGTCAATCCGGGCACGGCGCCCCCTAGAGATGGTTCACCACTCCAAGTGGCCTTGCCTAACGGCTCTTTTAATTCTTGTTTTTGTAGGTAGGGGAGTAACGCAATGGCAAGACCAACCCCTTTAAAATCTCCAAGTCCGGCAACCTGGATTCCATTTTTCAAACCGGGCGGCCAGCAAGAGAACTACTTATTACTTTTTGATGATTGAAATTACTCTATCGAAACGCTCCTTCCCCCCACTTTTATCATAGAACTGTGGCCATATCTCTCTTGCCTTACGCCAAGGGGTGAGATCGGGTTCATCAACTACCATCCCCAGATCCCTCAATTTTTTCTTTATCTGTAATTCATCCTCCCCCATTGCGGAAAATTGCCATGCCCAAGCATCATTTGCCGCCTTGGTGAGGGCTTCGCGGATCTTTACAGGCTGGCTCTGGAAGAACTTTTCCCCCACAACGAGTGGCACGATCTCTAACATATGTTGTGAGACTGTAGCGTACTTTTCAAGATCGTACATCTTAAAGTCGATCAGATTCCGAAGGACGTTGTCTCCTCCGTGAAGAACTCCTGTCTGCAGTGAGCTAAAGACCTCGGACCACCCCATGGGGATTGGATCCACCCCCCAGCTCTTATACATCGAAATAAATACTGGATTATTGGGGACCCGCAACTTCAATCCTTTCATATCATCTGGTTTTAATATTCGCCGTTTCGTGTTATGGAGGGCACGAAAACTCTGGTCAGGCCAGGCTAAGACCCTAAGTCCCGCCGTTTTTACAGTCTCATCAGTGAAAAACCTACCCAGTTCGCCACGGAAAAGTTTGTACGCCTGGTCACGGGTGTCGAATATGTAGGGTAGGTTCAAAGAATATAGCACGGGAGAGAAGGGGGCCAAATTGGCGATATTAGCGATAACCGCTTGGATGATCCCAAGCTGGGCATCCTTGAATACCTTCTGTTCATCCCCCAGCTGCCCTCCCCAGTATATCTGCACTTCTATCACCCCATCGGAATACTGCGCGCTCAGCTCTTTGAATTTAACGGCGAACTCACACATGGGAGAGCCCTTGGTATAAGGTGGACTATCAGCAAGGTTGATCACCACCTTATCTGCCCCATTGACCGGAGAGATCAATAAAGATAGAATCGCCAATGAACCAAGGAATGTTACCCATACTTTACTTCCAAAGTTTCTCACGGCGTACACCTCCTTTTTTGGGCTTCGTTCCCAAAGCATAGATTTCAAACAACGCCTAATCTTTGGCTCATGTATACTAAAATAGAGAAAAGAAATCAATAAGAATTTTTCCTAAACGGTGAACCCAACCGAGAGGAGGAAGGCATGGATGCGGAAAAAGAGATTCTTGTGGAATACCGACGGGAAGGAGACGACCGCCACTCTTTGTTCATGGGATCTGAAGCTCTACCGAATATTTCCATTGACTATACCGGCATCTCCCCGGATCAAAGAGGGGGCACGGCGAGTAGACTGCTTTGCGCTTCCGCCTTGTATTGTTTTGCTTCAACCCTGGGATCGGCTCTAACCGCCCGGGGGGCCAAAATCAAATCTTTGAGCGGTCGGGCCTTTGCGGAGCAGGACCGGGATGATTATTTCAGGACCAAGGTTGCCCGGATGCGCATTGAGATCGATGTGCATGTAGACGATGCCGACCTGCCCGTACTCGAGAAATGTAGGGCGATCATGGAGCGCGGCTGTTTGGTTACTTACTCGATTGGGGAAGGCATTGAGGTGGAACACATCATTCGGCGGTCAGAAGTAGGTGCAAGAGACTAAAAGTCGGGATCGAAGCTTAAAAACTCGGAGGGAAAAGAATATGGAACGCCCCGCTACAAGGTGCGAGACGCTCCGGGCGAGTAAGCCGATATTGGGGAAGATCAAGCACAGTCGTGTTTATCCCAAGGTTGCCTCTCGCCTCTGGAGAGGGCTTTCTCCATGCTCTCCAGGCTCTCCTGCAATCTTTCAATTTGATTTTGTATAACGTTCGGATCCTTGAAGGCCTGGTAGATTACCGCCCCCTCCACATCTTTCGGCATTGGCCAGTTCAGAATATGGCAGATGGTGGGAACGATATCTGTCAACCACATGTTTCTCTTCAAGCGGTATCCCCTTTTGAATCCTGGACCATACATCACCATTATGGAACGCTGATCGCCGGAACCCAATTCGGAAGCAGGAAGCTGCTGTCCATGCTGCGCACCATATTCCGGATTTAAGGCGTAGACTACGTCTCCTACCCAGTCCCCGTAAAGCCCTAAGATCCGGGCATCCTTTTTCCCCAAGGCCAGGGATACAACCCGCTTGCCATTCTTTGGGTCCTTGTAGTCGTAAAGAGCGTCGATGATCTGTTGTTGGACAGCCTCGTAATCCTTCGGCTCGACGATACCCTCCGGGTCTCGCCCTTGCAGGTTGACATAAATATAAAGATCCCTCTGCGGAACGGCCTTCGTTTTTTTCCAATTGACCATATACTTAGCATGATCGGCCAGCACTCCGCCGGTATCCCATTCCCTTGTTTTTTCCTCCAGCGCCGCCAGACCCGCGGGAACCAAGGCGTCGTAAGGATTGAAGGGGGGGCCATCGGCTACGGCTCC
Organism: uncultured Syntrophaceae bacterium; assembly: GCA_964421095.1. Classification (GTDB taxonomy): domain Bacteria; phylum Desulfobacterota; class SM23-61; order SM23-61; family SM23-61; genus CAYQWO01. The sequence continues at coordinate 85 of CAYQWO010000125.1, read as the reverse complement.
ATGGTCGGAAACGAGCATGACCAGGGCGTCTTTTCCAGCCGCTTCTACAATTCTTCCGATCATTTCATCTAAACTCTGATACATC
>CAYQWO010000124.1:7878-8809 GCA_964421095.1 uncultured Syntrophaceae bacterium | reverse complement strand
GGGAGCGGTGGTTTCCAGAGAAACGATCGAGAAAGTCCTGGATGAATACTATGACGCCCGGGGATGGAGTCGCGACACCGGCTGTCCCACCACCCAGACCCTGGAGCGACTCGGAACTAAAGAGGTCGATAAGAGCGACCCTTTGACATGACGGGTCATTCATGTTATCGATATAATCAATAATATTGTCAACAATTGCCCGACGTCCGAAAGCGTTTATGAAAAATTGGAAATGGCCATTCTCACGGGGGACTTCAAGGCTCTGAAGCGCATCCTCAGGCAGAGCATCATTTTGTCGAAGAGGATCCATCAGTCAAGATATCGCTTTTCGAGGAATGCGGGTGGTGCGGATAAGTGAGGAAATAATCTGCAAGGAGCCCAAGATGAATAAGGACATGCATCAATTTTTAGCCCGTTTGGAGCGAGAAAAGCCATGGGACGTGCTCCGGATCAAGAAAGAGGTATCGCCGGAGTTTGAGATTCCCGCCATCCTGCAGCAGGTGGAATCCCTCAGGAAGGAGCCGGCGATCATCTTCGAAAAGGTTCGAAACCTGAATGGAGATTTCTCTCCTTTTCCCGTGGTCATTAACCTCTTCGGTTCTCGGGGGCGACTCGCCGATGCCCTGGACTCCACCATCCAGAGGCTGCCCTTCGATTACTTGGAGAGGGAGAGAGAGGTCCCGCCTGTCCTCATTGACAAGGGAAAATCCCGGGTGAAGGAGGTCATACAGACGGGGAAGGCCGCGGACCTCTTTGCCATCCCCTGCATCACTCACCATGAAATGGATTTAGGGCCCTACATCAGCGCAGGAACCTGCTGGATTAAGGACCCGGAGACGGGATGGACCAACTGCGCGATTCTGCGCATCTACGTGGCTGGGAAGCAGCGTCTGCTGGTGAACTTCAACCCGGCCCGCCATACGAATTATAT
>CAYQWO010000124.1:5502-7868 GCA_964421095.1 uncultured Syntrophaceae bacterium | reverse complement strand
TCCGATGATCGTGGTGATCGGGCATCATCCGGCCTTTTATATGGGCGCCCAGACAAAGCACTTGCTCGATGAGGTTAAAATTATCGGCGGGGTCATGGGTGAACCGCTCGAACTAACCCCCTCCGAAACTTGGGGTCGGGAGGTGCTCGTGCCCGCCCAGGCGGAGATGGTGATTGAAACCGAGCTTTCCACCACGGAAGTGGATATCGAAGCTCCCTTCGGGGAGTACACCCAGTACTATGGAGGGCAGAGGCTAAACCCGGTGGCTGAAGTAAAAGCCATTACCTACCGGAAAGATGCCTTCTACCTGGATATCATGCCCGGTCATGCCGACCACCTCTTGCTGGATGCCCCGATGATCGAGGCCTACCTCTATAACCGGATTAAGGCGGTGGTGCCCGGGGTCGTGGCAGTGCATATGCCGGTTTCCGGCACCGCCCGGCTCCATGCCTATGTTCAACTCAGGAAGACCAATGATGCGGAGCCCAAGACCGTGATCGCCACCGCCTTGAGCTCCGATTATCGGGTGAAGCATGTGATCGTAGTCGATGAAGACGTGGACATTTTCCGCGATGAGCAAGTCCTCTGGGCTGTCGCCACGCGCTCCCAGTGGGACAAAGACCTGGTGGTGATTCCAGGAATGATGGGTACGCGTCTCGACCCTTCCGGAAACGGCATCATAACCACCAAGGGAGGGATCGATGCCACGAAACCCGCGGATGCCCATGCCTTTGCTCAGCGACTCTCGATTCCGCAGGCGGTACTGGAACGCATCCGCCTGGAAGACTATCTGGACCCGGAAGCTCTTCGCTAACCTGGCCCCAAGGAGGTGAGAAATGGCCAAAGTGCACTACGTGAGGTGTCCGGCCTGTCATAAGGAATATTACATCGACCAAATGCTTTACGAAGCCATTCTGGCCAATCCCCAACAGAGACTGGTTTGCCCTTTCTGCAAAAAGGAATTCCGGCAGGAAATGAAGCCCAAGTCGTAGCGGAGAACATACGAAACCACAGAGGACACAGAAAAACACTCGCTGTCATCAAGAAAGCAGATTAAGAGGCACAGATATCGGGAACTGGGAAATAGATTCGCTGGCAGAGGATAAGGGTATTTCTGAGGATAATTTCTCTGGGTTCTCTGTGGTTAAATTTTACGATATCAACAAACGTTCGAGGAGGACGAAAATGAAACGAATGCTGATTGTGTTGATAGCGGTATTGCTGGCGACTTGCCTGCCCGGCTGGGCCGGGAAAGAAGCCGCGGCCCGGGATAAGGAATTCATCCGCATCGCCGGGGGGTCCACCGGGGCCACCTTTCACATCATGGCCAGCGGGATCTGCACGCTGCTCAACAATAACGTGAAATGGGTGGACGCCACTCCGGAACCGGGGGATCGGTGATGAACACCCGGAGGATCGGCACTCAGAAGCTGAAGCTTGGGTTGGTGACAACCGACACAGCGTACCACGCCATTTACGGAGGACCGGAATTCAAGAACGAAAGATACCCGGACATCCGCGCCGTCTTCTCGGGCCATGTCTCCTACTGGCACATGGTTACCCTGGAAAAGTCCGCAATCAAAACGATCGAGGATCTGAAAGGGAGAAAAGTCGCCATAGGATACCCGGGCGGCTCGGTGGAGATTGTGACCCGGGAGATCCTGCAGGAATACGGCCTGCTCCCGGACCGGGATTTCAAGAAGGTTTATTTGACGCATGCGGAAGCGGTCGGCGCCTTGAAGGACGACACCATTGACGCCGGGGCCATTTTGACCGGAGCGCCCACCGGCAGCGTTATGGATCTGGCAGCGACGCACAAAATACGCCTCCTGCCGGTCAGCCCGGAAATGCAAGACCAGATTATTAAGAAGATTCCCTACTACTTCAAAGGGGTGTACAAGCCGGGCATGTACCCGGGGCTCACGGAGAGCATTCCGGCCCTGACCATCGGCTCTTACCTACTCACCCATAAGAACGTGGATGACGAACTGACCTACATCGTGGCGAAACTGATCAGTGAGAATACCCAAAAACTGGCCGAGATCCATCCCTCCGGGCTGGAATGGAGCTTGGAGACGGTCAAGAAAGGATTTGTTATTCCCGTCCATCCGGGGGCGCTGAAATACTTCAAAGAGCAGGGCGTGGTGCTGAAATGAGGAGATTGCCCTGAGCCTGGTTCCGCGAATTCAGGCGATAAGCTTAGAAACTTTTATCCTGAGATCGGGCCAGGGTCCGTGAGAAGAAGATGAAAAAGATCATAGCTGATGAAGGGCTTTCCAACCGGATCGAGCCCGAAGGCGCGCTGAAGGTGATCATTTGGGGAATCGCCATTGCCTTTTCCCTATACCACCTGGTCACCTCTTATT
>CAYQWO010000124.1:0-5492 GCA_964421095.1 uncultured Syntrophaceae bacterium | reverse complement strand
ATAAGAGACAGCCTCTTATTTGGGGGCTCTCCCCGCTCTGCAGCACCGGGCGGTTCACCTGAGCTTTGCCCTCGTCTTGCTTTTCCTGCTTTTCCCCTCTATGCCGGGCAAACTCCGGCCGGTTTTTTACCCGCTGGACATTCTGCTGGCCCTGGCCAGTGCTGCGGTCGGAATCTATATCTTCACCCAGTATGAATACCTTTCCTTCCGGCAGGGCTTGCCGAGTTCAGCCGACGTCTGGCTCGGATTCTTGCTGACGTTGCTGGTTCTGGAGTCCACCCGGCGGATTCTGGGCTGGGCCATGCCCTTGGTAGCTGTTTTCTTCATCCTTTACGGGTCCCTGGGAAGATACTTTCCCGGCCCTTTCGCCCATAGCGGTCTCACCTTTGAGGAAATTTTTTCCAATCTCTATGTAACCCTGGAGGGGATTTACGGCGTCGCCATTGGGGTCTCAGCGACGTACATCGTCGTCTTTGTCATCTTCGGGGCTTTCCTGGGGCAAAGCGGCGCTTCCGACCTGTTCTTCAATTTCGCCAAGGGCCTCTTTGGTACCGTGCGTGGGGGGCCAGCGAAGGTTTCGGTGATCTCCAGCAGCCTTTTTGGGACGGTCTCAGGGAGCGCGGTGGCCAACGTGATGGTTGATGGCTGGTTGACGATCCCGATGATGAAGAAGGTAGGCTTCAAGCCCCACATCGCCGGAGCGATTGAAGCCGTGGCCTCTACCGGGGGGCAGATCATGCCACCGGTGATGGGGGCCGCCGCCTTCATCATGGCCGAGATCATCGGGGTACCCTATTACAAGGTGGCCCTAGCCGCGGCGATCCCGGCAGTCTTGTACTACGTTTCGCTCTACTTCGTGATCGACCTGGAGTCGGCCAAATGGGGGCTCCTGGGGCTGAAGCGGTCCGAGCTTCCCAGGCTGAAAGAGGTGTTGTACTCCCAGGGTCACCTATTCATCCCCTTGATCGTCCTGATCCTGATGCTTGTCGTATTCTTCTATACCCCCATGAAATCAGCCTTTTACTCGACGTTGGCGATTCTGGCGGTTAGCTACTTCCGGAAGAACACCCGCTTGGGGTTCCGCAAGATTCTGACCTCGCTGAAAGATGGCGGGATCAACACCCTTTCGGTCGCCGCCGCTTGCGCCTGCGCCGGCATCATCGTCGGGATGTTCACCATCACCGGCCTGGGGATGAAGCTCTCATACATCCTCATCCAGCTCTCCGGGGGGCAGCTTCTCCCGCTGCTGATCCTGATGGCCGTCTGCAACATCATCCTGGGCATGGGCATGCCCACAACGGCGGTCTACATTATCCTGGCCACGCTCGCCGCTCCGGCGCTGATTAAATTGGGGTTATCTCCTATGTCTGCCCATCTTTTTGTCTTTTACTACGGCTGCCTTTCCCACTTAACTCCGCCGGTAGCCTTGGCCGCCTACGCCGCTGCGGGGCTGGCTGAGTCTCCTCCGATGAAGACGGGGTTTTCCGCTTGGCGCATTGGGCTGGCCGGTTTCATAGTACCTTTCATGTTTGTCTATGGTCCGGCCCTCATCCTGGAGGATTCGGCCATCAATATCATCGTGGCATTTGTCTCGGCCATGATCGGGATCTGGGCCTTGGCCATTTCCCTCGAGGGCTACATGTTTCGCCCCTTTCCCTGGTGGCAGCGGGCCATTCCCTTCGCCGCAAGCCTGATGCTGATCAAACCTGGAATTTATACGGACCTGATGGGGCTGGCCATTTTGGGCCCCTTCTCGTTTTACCAATGGAAGCTTTCTAAGAAGGAACTCGTCCCGGCCCCTTCTCCGGCCGGAGGCTGAGAGGTGTTCCCGTGAAGATCGTCGTCTCCAACTCCCGTTGGCATCCCGAAAAATGCGTGGGCTGTAAAACCTGCGCCCATGTCTGTCCTACAATGGCTTACACCCTTCCCCAGGAACGACCAGCTGAGAGGTATAAGATCGCCCCCTGTGCTGCCCGGTGTCCTGTGGGAAATGACGTAGAAGGATTCATCTCCCTAATCGGGCAGCAGAGATACCAGCAGGCCTATCATCTGCTTCTGGAAACGAACCCCTTTCCTGGAATCACCGGGAGGGTCTGCCACCATCCCTGCGAACAAAGCTGTAATCGGGCGAAGTTCGACGAAGGAGTTTCCATCCAGGCGCTGGAAAGGTTCGTCTCCGACCGGGCCCGGCAGGATGGCTATGCCGTAATGAAACCACCAATCCTGCAAAAGGAAAAAGTGGCGGTCATCGGTTCCGGTCCTGCGGGTCTCTCCTGCGCGTATTTTTTGGCTAAGGCAGGTTATAAGGTAACGGTTTTTGAAGCTGGCCGCCAGATCGGCGGCCTGCTCCGTCTCGGCATCCCCGAATACAGGCTTCCAGAAGCCATTCTGGATTGGGAAATTGAAAAACTCCGCTCTTTGAACATCAAATTTCAGTTGCGTCGGCAATTCGGAAAGAATCTGAAGCTTGCTGAACTGAAGGATTTCAACGCTCTCTTCATGGCTGTGGGCTTCCAGAAAAGTCATCTGCTGGGGATCGCGGGCGAAACTTCTCCAGGGGTCCTGACCGCGCTGGAGTTTTTGAAAAAAGTGAATTCCGGACAGGCCATTCGTCTGGGCGAAAAGGTGGCCGTGATCGGGGGTGGGAATGCGGCGATTGACGCGGCCCGCTCTGCCCGCCGGCTGGGTTGTAAGCCTGTGATTTTGTACCGCAGAACCAGCGATGAAATGCCCGCTTTTCCCGATGAGAGGGAGGAGCTGAAACGCGAGGGAATCGAGTTTTTCCCTCTGGTGATACCGAAAAGGATCATTGCTCCAGAAGGTCAGATTCGAAAGATTGAATGCCTGCACTCGCGATTGGGGGAAGTTGGCCGGGATGGAAGAAGGATGCCGGTGCCTGTACCTAACTCGAAGTTTACCTTAGACATAGATAACGTCATCCTTGCTGTCGGAGCGCTACCCGATTTTTCTGGCTTCCCGGCATCCTTGAAGTTCAAGAAAACCGGGCTGATCGTGGATTCCTGCGGAGCCACGACCCGTAACGGAATATTTGCTGGAGGAGACATCGCCACCGGGGCCGGAACGGTATCTGAGGCCATTGCCTCCGGGAAAAAGGGAGCTATGACGATTCAGCGTTTCCTGAAAAAGGAGGCTGCGAAGAGAAACGGCAGTCAGCCGGAGGAGGTAAGTTTCGAGGAATTGAATGCCGACTACTTCTACCCAGCCCAGAAGGTCAGTCTTGGCCATTTAGATCCCTGCGAAGCGAGGCAATCTTTTGCTGAAGTTCGTTTGGGTTGCGCCGCAGAGGAAGCCCACAGAGAAGCCCAAAGATGCTTTGGATGCGCGGCTCCTCCCCACTATAATGCAGAATACTGCCGGGGATGCACTAACTGCGAGCAAAGATGCCCAGCCTCGGCCATCACCATAGAACGCCTGGAGCGGCCGGTTCGGGTGGGCGTCGACCCGGCAGAATTTACCGCCCAAGAAATTCTCCAGGTCTGCACCCGGGCGAGAATGCATCCCCAGCAGATTGTATGTTACTGCACCAGTACCACGGCCGGGGAAATCGCCGCGGCAATCTTAAAGGGGGCCAGCAGCCCGGAAGCTATATCCCGGATGACCGGGGCCCGCACCGGATGCACGGTCCTTTGCATCCAATCCATTCTGAAACTCCTGGCAGCCGCAGGGCGGTCATTGACCCCGGGAGAAACCCATCAGTATTATAAAGGGACTTTTACTCTATGGGAGGTCGATGCCCCCACCGTTAAAAAATACGAGGATAAGGGCTACCACTTTACAGAAGACAAGAGCGTTATCGAACAGGCCATCCAGAAGAAATGAGGTAGGAGAAAATGGAACGGAACATACTGAGACCTGCTGATCCGGTGAACTCACAATACACCATCAAACCGGAGCTGTTGAAGGCGAGGGCTGTAGACCTTCCCGGCATGACCTCTATCTCTTTTCGGGAAGTGCTGCCCAGCATTCCTCAGCCGATATTTCCCGGCGAGCAGGGGATCGAAGCCGTTAGCCGGGCAACCCGGAAGGCCCTTTCCAGGGTCGATTTGAGCAAGATCAAAAAGGGGGATTCGGTAAATATCCTGGCTTCCCATCACGGGTTTACGCTCCTGGGCGGTGCCCCTTATGCCGAGATGCTGAAGATTACGAGGGACACCATTGCCGAAGTTACCGGGACGGAAGATATCCGCCTGCGGGCGGGGGTGGGGTTGAGATTCCGGGAGACAGAGGAGTATATCAAGCGATTCCGGCTGGACGAATCTTTCCGCGGCAAAGCCAAAGGGATGGCACCCATCGATGAAGGCATCCCCATCGAGACGGAGTTTGGCACTCTCTACGGACTGAAGAGGGCCTACGATGCGCGATGGATCGTCCATGCTCATAACAGCGATCTGCGGGAGCTGCACAACCACCGGCAGATCAACCGCATCCTCAAGCCTTTTGCCATGTCCTATGCGAGGATCGAGACTCGCTCCACGTACCACCAAAACTTCGGCCCTCGGTCTTCCAACATCATCCCGAGGGCGATCTTCAACTCCGACTTTGTCCAGAGCAAATTCGTCTTTTCCATCATCCTGACCACTTCTCCCAATGGCATCATGGGCGTCGATGCCGATAACGATCTTTTGGCCCAAAACGACCGCATTACCATTGACTGCCTGGGCTGGTATGGAAAGCTCCTGGCGCTACTGAAAAGTATCGATCGATGTAACGTGCTTCTGGACGGCCCCTACCCGATTGGATACATGAAAGCGGGGGGGATCGTTTTCGATAATTTCATGGGGCTCTCGGTCGACGAATTCGACCTGGATCACGCCATGCCCCCTTTTTCCCGCTACTCAGAGATGTACTTTGATCCCAGGGGCAAACCCCTTTTGCAGGATATCCCTCCCTTGAACCCGGCCGTGAAGTGGATCGTTAATAACTATTGTTACATCGGTTACCCGAGCACTTTTTTTGCTCAACACCTTCCCATGGTCGTGGTCGGCCAGGCTCTGGTCGATCTCATCAAATCGTGCCCCCAGAACCCGGGTTTCATGGGGTACAGCGTCATGGCCGAGGACCTGAAGAACGCGGTTGAATTCGTCTCTCGGGCCTCGGGTACTGCCGACTTCATAGTCTTCGACGGAGCCATCGGGGGCTTTAACCTAACCCAGTCCCTGGCCGATCTACTCCGCAGCAAAGCGGTACATGTAGAGGAAGAAGTGGAGAATCATTTGCTGCCGATGTGGTGTCAACAACGGGGCTTGAAACCGAAAGAATAGCGATCAGCGGTCAGCAATCAGCGATCAGCTTTTAGCGGTCAGCTAAGAAAATATTCTCTGGCTGAAAGCTGGTAGCTGACAGCCGATAGCCTTCTCGCTGATAGCAGATCGCTGAAAGCTTTTTTTGCTGATAGCTGAGCGCTGAGAGCTGATAGCTTCTTTTGGGGCATTTATCTATGTTCGAAATCCGCTTTCACGGTCGAGGAGGGC
>CAYQWO010000123.1:0-8842 GCA_964421095.1 uncultured Syntrophaceae bacterium | reverse complement strand
GAAATTTGAATCAATTATAAACAACAAAAGGAGATAAGTCAATGAAAGGAGATAAGAGGCGGAGAGAGGGAGAAGGCAAGACACGGAGACACGGGGTCATTCCAGGCCATGCTCCATTGTTCCTGAAAAGCATTTGACTTTTGTGAAAAAGGTGGTATTAAATTTTAGGAAAGGCGGAAAGGAGCGCAATACGGGAGATGAAAGTGGAAGTCAAGCTCTTTGCAAATTTTCGAGAATACCTTCCTCCAGGAAGCGAAAAATATTCTTGCACGCTGGAGTTCGCAGAAGGGACGACTATCAAGCAGGTGTTGGCCAGGCTCAAGATTCCGGAGGACCTGCCGATGGTTCCCCTGGTGAATGGAATTCACCGCAGACCAGAAGATCCCCTGCAGCCCGGCGATATCCTCAGCATCTTTCCCCCAGTTGCCGGGGGGTAAAGGGTTTCCCCGGGCCTTCGAAGAGCGGGGCATCGATGGGGGTTGACGCGCCTGGGAATTTCTTATATATTAATAAAAACAACGAATTTTTCTAATTTGAAAGGGGGGGATCATTGAGCGCCTTTACTCTTTGGGTCGTAGGACAGCTCTTTCCGACGGGCATGGGAAGCGGGTTTCGGGGAAGTGTGGTCGACCTAATTCTCTATTCTGGCCCGGTGGTGAAGAGTGTCCTGGTCATTTTGCTCTTTTTTTCCATCCTTTCCTGGGCCATCATCTTCTCCAAGTTTTTACTAATCCGACGGGCAGATAAGGAATCAAGGGAGTTTTTGCGCATCTTCTGGGAGGGCAAACAACTCTCTTCCATCTTTGCCGACTCCAAAAGACTCCGCTACAGCCCGACTGCCGAGGTTTTCCGCGCCGGATATGTAGAGCTGAACAAGCTCAGCCAAGCCAAGTCCAACCCGGAAAGCTCCCGCAGGGTCAGCGATCCAACGGCCTTGAATATCGAGCTGAGTGGAGTGGATAACATCAGTCGGGCCATGCGCCAAGCAACCACCTCTGAGTTGACCAAGCTGGAGCGGGCCCTGGGGTTTTTGGCCACAACCGGCTCGACGACCCCTTTCATCGGACTTTTCGGAACGGTCTGGGGTATCATGGATGCGTTCCGGGGAATCGGGGTGCGGGGTTCGGCCACCTTAGCCGTAGTTGCTCCGGGAATATCCGAGGCCTTGATCGCCACCGCCGCTGGGCTGGCGGCAGCCATCCCGGCCGTGGTGGCTTATAATTATTTCATTAACCGGATCAAGGTTCTGAGCGGGGAGATGGAAAACTTCTCCGCCGAATTGTTGAATATCGTAAGGCGCCATTTTTTAAAATCATAAACGCTGCGGCGAAGCCGCTCATGGGTAAATTCTATGCAGGGGTCAAAAAGTGAAAACCGGGCCATGTCCGACATCAATGTCACCCCTCTGGTGGACGTCATCCTGGTGTTGTTGATTATCTTCATGGTTACGGCCCCGATGATGCAGCAGGGCATCGACGTGGACCTGCCCCAGACGACTTCTAAACCCATGGACGCCCAGGAAGAACGTTTGGTCATTACGATCAACGCCAAACGGGAGGTTTTCATCAACCAAGAGAAAGTAGACCCCCTCTTGCTCCGCCGGCGTCTGCAGCGGCTGACGGCGGGTAAGCTGAACAAGGAGGTGTTCCTCCGCGCCGATCGCAGTGTTCCTTACGGGTTTGTGGTTCAGGCTATGGCCGAGATTAAGAACGCCGGCGTCGAGAAGCTCGGCATGGTCACTGAGCCCCTGGAGGAACGGAAATGAAAACTTCACCGCCCATCGATGTTTTCCACCGTTTCTCGGGGAACCCGAAAATCGCCGGGATGGTCTTTTTATCTTCGGGTCTGCACACGGCGCTTATTTTTGCCATGCTCCTGCTCCCCAACCTGGCCTCTTCCCGGATCTACTATTCTCCCGTTTACTCCGTGCGCTTGGTCAGCGCCCCGCCAATATCTACCCCGGTCAGTGAAGATGCGGCCCAGCTTTCGGCGAAAGCTCTTTCCCCCTCCCCCCCTCCGCCTGGGGAGCGGCCGAAAGGGAAAGCAAAACCCATTTCCCTCTCTCCCACCATCAAAGAGGATTCCGAACAGAAAATCGCTGAGGCCATCGAACGGATCCGCCAGCGGAAGGAGAGCGAAATCATAGATACAGTCATCGACCGTCTCCGTAGCGAGAAAGAAGCCCGCCAATTGACCTCGGCCATCGAGCGCATCCGGAAGCGCGTGACCATTGGCAGTTCCGGGGCCGTGGAGATGGGCGAGGGCGGAACGGGCGGGGCATCCACCGGGGTGATGTCCATCAAGTTCAAAATCTATTACAACCTGCTATGGCAGCGGATTCGCAGCGTCTGGGTGCTTCCAGAAGAAGCCCTCGGGGGTAAGAAAAACCTGGAAACAATCGTCGCCATCCGGATTGCCCGTGATGGACAGATTCAAGATATCCAATTTGAGAAGAAATCTGGAAACCCGTACCTGGACGAATCAGCCCTCCGGGCCATCAAGAAGGCGAACCCCCTTCCCCCGTTGCCCGCGGACATCGAAGGGGATACATTTGACGTGGGCGTTCGGTTTACGCCCTCGGAGCTCTGAGGCCGAAAGGTGAAAAAGAACTTATTCATCCTCCTGATTGTCTCTCTCTTCACCCTTCTCCTGGCAGAAGGCCTCTGGGCTAAGGTTTACATCGACATCCGGTCGCCCTCTTTCCGCAAATTTCCCATTGCCATCTCTCCCTTCAAGGCACCCATCTCCGCCAACGAGGACTTAAAGCTCGGCGCGCGGACCACGGAGATCCTGACCAATGATTTGGCCATCTCCGGGTTCTTTGCCCTGATCGATCCCCGGACTTTTGCGGAGAATACCGTTCGCGGCCACCCAGCCGGATCTCCTTCCGGAACGGGACAAATTCCCAGCGCCCCGGGCTCGGGAATCATTGATTTTCGCCCTTGGGCAAATGTTGGCGCCGAGGCGTTGGTCTTGGGCGAAGTCGCCTACAAAGACCGTTCCTTAACCCTGGAGGCCCGCCTTTACGACGTAGTAAAGAAAGAGTTGATCGTCGGCAAGCGCTACATCGGGGAGATCACAGACCTGTCGCGCATGGTTCACCGTTTTGCCGATGAGGTCATCTTTGCGCTGACGGGTGAACAGGGAATCTTCCAGACAAAGATCGTCTACGTTTCCACAGCCCCCGGGAACAAAGAGATTTTTCTGATGGACTTCGACGGCAGAAATGTGAACCAGATTACCCACCACCAGTCAATTTGCCTCTCCCCCCGGTTTTCTCCCGATGGGAAGAAAATCGCCTTCACCTCCTACAAAGCTGGCAACCCCGATCTTTACATCAGAGATCTGCGCACGGGGGAGGAACGCCGGGTTGCTCACTTCCCCGGGTTGAACATCTCTCCCACCTGGTCGCCTGACGGGCAGCGCTTAGCTCTTACGCTGAGCAAAGATGGCAATCCGGAGGTTTACACCATGCAGCTGGATGGTTCGCAACTCCTCCGGCTTACCCATCATCCGGCCATCGACGTCTCCCCCGCCTGGTCCCCGGATGGTAAGAAGATCGCTTTTGTCTCCAATCGCGGGGGAAGCCCCCAAATCTACATCATGGAGGCGAATGGCGAAAACGTTCAGCGTTTGACCTTTGAGGGGAATTACAACACCCATCCGGCCTGGTCTAGCCGGGGCGATCGCCTTGCCTTCGATTCCTTATTGGATGGCAATCACAACATCTGTACCATCCAGCCGAATGGTTCGGATCTCCGGATACTAACCGCCAACTTGAATCGCTGCGAAACCCCCTCCTGGTCGCCAGACGGACGGCATCTGGTCTTTAGCTCCACCCGGGAAGGTGGCCCGCATATCTATTTAATGGATGCTGAGGGAACGCGAATAAAAAGGTTGACATTTCAGCGGGGAGGTGATACATATCCTAATTGGTCCCCGCGATTTAAGGAATAGAAGAGCAAAAGACTTTCATTTGAAAGAATAAATTTCTAAAAAGGAGGTTAGAGGAATGTTTAAAAAATCTTCATTATGGCTGGTCATTCTCATCGCCGTCGTCGCCTGCGCTTTCATTGCCACCGGTTGTGCCAAGAAACAGGTAGTTAAAGAGGAGGCGGCCGCCCAACCCGTGGTCGAAGCCAAGAAAGAAGAGCCGAAGGTGGAAGCAGCTCCCACCCCGGCCGCGCCCAAGGAGGAGGCCAAGGCGGAAGCGCCGCCTGCTGAGAAGGCCAAAGAAGAGGCGGTCAAGGAAGCGGCCGTCAAGGAAGCGGCCCCCAGGGAAGAGCCGGTCAAGGAAGCGGCCCCCAGGGAAGCTCCCAAACCGGAGGCGGCGCCCAAGGCGGAAGAAAAACCTGCCCTTCTCGACCTGACAGGCCTCCGCATCCAGTTTGCTTTCGATGATTATAATCTCTCTAATAAGTCGAAGGAAAACCTGGAGAAGATCGCTTCCTGGATGTCCAAAGCTCCCGCGGCCAAGGTCCAGATCGAAGGGCACACCTGCGACATCGGCACCTCGGAGTACAACCTGGCTCTTGGCGAACGGCGAGCGAACAGCGCTAGAAAATACTTAGAAGGACTGGGAGTGAGCCCGGCAAGGATCTCCACCATCAGTTATGGAGAAGAGCGGCCGTTGGTTCTCAACGCAGACGAAGCAAACCGCTCCAAGAATCGGCGGGACGAATTCATCCAAAGCAGATAAGCCCGAAGCAATCCGGAGGAGCTCTTCCCAGAATCAGGGGAAGAGCTCTTTTTTATCCGTTCAAATCCATGAAACCGAAATATATCGCCTTACGGGTCATCTTCATTCTCTCTTCATTTTTGGCCCTTTACGGGTGCGCCACCCAAAACGACCTGGAAACCCTCCAGCGGGACACTGATAACATCACGAGGGACGTACAGCGGAACCTTTCCGAACAAAAGCGGGACCTTTCCGATCTGAAGCAGAACCTTTCCGATCAAAAGCGGAACCTTTCCGATCTGAAGCAGAACCTTTATGATCTGAACACACAGATGAAAAATGTCTCCGGGAAGCTCGAAGGCTTGGGGAAGAAATCCGATGACCTCCAACAACAGATGACCGCGCTGGGCGCAGAAACCCGGGCCAAGATCGGGTTTTTTGAGAAGGAAATGGAGACCAGCAGCCAACCCATGCGCCGCTACCAGGCAGACCTGGGGGCGCGGCTGGATCAACTTCAGATGGACGTGCAAAACTTGATGGGCCGGTTTGAAGAGAGTAAGTATTTCGCCCAGAGGACCTTCGGGGAGACCAAAACGCTCAAGGAGAGCTATCAAGGAAAACTCGACGAGCTGGACAGGCGATTGGCGGCTCTGAACCAAAGCATGGAGGAACTGGAGAAGAAATTAGGGGTTCAGGAGAAGGAGATTAAGGAGATCAAAACAGCGAAGGCCAAGGAGGAGGTGGAGGGAGAAAAACCCCCGGTGGTCCCTCCTGGCCCCCCGGAAAAAGTAGAGCCTCCGAAAGCGCCGCCCGAAGCCAAGAAGGTGGTGGAGAAACCCGGGAAAAAGCCCGTTCCCGCTCCGGAGGAAGCGTATAAGAAGGCCCATGACCTGTTTACCAAAGGGGATGTCGGAGAGGCCAAGGGGGAATTCAAGAGATTCCTGGAGGTGTATCCCAAGTCAAAATACGCGGAAAACGCCCACTACTGGCTGGGAGAATGCTATTTCGCTGAGAAGAAGTTTGACGAGGCCATCTTAGAATTCGATGAAGTCATTAAAAATTATCCCAAGGGAAATAAGGTTCCCGATGCTTTGTTTCGCCAAGGGATGGCCTTCTTGGAGATGAATGACACGACGAATGCCAAGCTAATCTTTAAAGAAGTCATCAAACGCTTTCCCAAATCCGATCAAGCCAAAAGAGCCAGCAAGAAACTCAAAGAAATCTAAGTTAGCCACCCGCAGTAAGCCGCATGATTCATTCCCAAGGAATGACCTTGGCCCCCCGGGGCACAGGAAGTTGGAAATCCTGTTTTTCCCAAGCCGGATTCAATTCCACCTCTTGGTACTCGACGGAGAGCTGGCCTCGGGGTTCTGAGGAAGTGAGCTGAATTCTCTTCGGGAAAAAGACGCCCTGAACCTGGCCAAAATTCCCAAAGGTCAGGCAGCGGGATAATCCGGAGCGGTGGATTTCGGCGCGGAGAATTTGGAATGACTGCGGATGGACCCAAAGGCTCTGGCGTTCTCCCCGGGAGGTGGAAACAAGGTCCAAAATCCAAAGACCCTTCTCCCGGTCTGCGCGCAGAGAGGAAATTTCATGATCGATCAGCGGGAGCCCTCCTAACAGCAGGGCCACAGCCTCTGCGGGCTCCAGAACGATGGGCAGGGCCGATGAAAGATGGCGGGCCGTTGCCGGACCGCGATAATACCGATTTTCTCCAGGGTCATAAAGACTCAGCTCCCGGCCATCGGTGGCCAGATAGAGTTGCGGGGTACCCAGAGGCCCCAGACTTTCGATGCGCAGGAACGCCGGTCGCTGGACGAAAAGGACTTCCTGGGCCTGAAAGTTTTTGCCAGTCGAAGAGACCTGCACCAGGGCCAGTCCTTTCAGCCCCTGCAGAGCTCGTAGACGGGCGTCGACTTGCTTCAGAAGATCTTCTACCGGGGGAGGCTGCGGGGGAAGGACGGGAAGGGTGGCACAGCCGCTTAAGTAGAGGCCAGCCGCCAGGAGGAATATCCACTTCCTCATCGGCGTTTCTTCTCTTTTTGTAACTTTTTTATCTTTTCTTTCAATTCCGATTTCTTGGGGTCTAATTTCAGGGCCAACTCATACATCCGTAGGGCCTTTTCCGGCAAATTGCTTTGGGCATAGACATCTCCCAGATGCTCGGCAATCACCGGGTCATCCGGAGCGAGGCGATGGGCTTTCTCCAGCTCGACTAAAGCTTTCTCCAACTCCCCTTTTTTGAAATAGACCCAGCCCAGGCTATCGGTAATGTACCCATCGTCCGGCTTTAACTCCAAGGCCCGCTTGATCAGCCTCTCCGCTTCGTCCAGGTTGATTCCTTTCTCGGCGTAGGTATAACCGATATAGTTGAGGGCTTGCGCATGATCACGGTTGATCTGTAGGACTTTGCGCATCTGACGGATACACTCCTGCCAGTCCCCGGCTTTATCATAAAATGCGCCCAGGTTGAAAAAAATCTTTTCATCCTGCGGAGAAATCTCCGCAGCGATTTTGAGAAGCCGGATCCCCTCTTCAAACTGATTGAGTTTCTCATAAAGAGAGGCTAAGAATCGGTAAAAGTCCGCTTGCCCAGGTTTGGCCTTGATGGCCTCCTTAAGCGCCAGGATCGCTTCATCGATCTTGTTCTGCTTTTCGTAGACGTAGGCCAGGTGAATCTGAGAGTCAACGTACAATGGAGAAGTGGGGGGGATGCGCTTGAATTCCTTCAGGGCGCTGTCAAATTCTTTTTTTTCTTCATAGGCCGTAGCCAGGTAATAGCGCACCCGGTCGTTATTTGACTGGGAGGAGAGAACCAGAATAAACTGGGCGATCGCCTCGTCGAGCCGACCCTGCTCGAAATAAATCAGGCCGATCTTCGTGCGCACCTCGGAATTATTAATGGTCAACTTTTCCACCGCTTGGAACTCACTCAAAGCGTCGCTGAGCTTTTTCTGACGAATGTATACCTGGCCCAGTCGATCGTGGGCCTCCGCATTGGAAGGATTGATGGCCAAAATATTCTTATAGATCTGGATGGCCTTCTCGGCCTCCTGCTGGATCTCATAGATGAGGGCCAGATCCAGCAGAGCCGGCTCGAAGTGGGGCTTGATCGACAGGGCGGTCTGGTAATGGCTTTTGGCTTCCTCGAAGTATTTGGTTTCGGCATAGACGCGCGCGAGATAGTAGTGACCCATCAGTGACCGGGGATCGATCCCCACCAGGGCCTTGAGATGTTCGATGGCCTTATCAAAATCCTTCCGCTCGGCGTAGAGAGTTCCCAGGAAGAGATGGGCCTCCTGATTTTGGGGTTGGATCTGAATCGTCTCCTGGTAGACCTGGATGGCCTTTTCACGCTGATTGAGGGAAAGGTAGAGACCCCCGAGGAGCAAATGGGCGGGAACGCTCTGCGGGTCAGAACGAATGGCCTCCTCGGCTTCTTGGAGCGCTTTTTCGGGAAGGCCTTTTTTGAGGTAGAGGGCGGCCAAATGGGTGTGCAGGAAGGCTGAGGTTTTATCTTTCTCCAGAGCCCGCTGGTATTCGCGGGCGGCCTTGTCCGTATTACCAGATTGCTGGTAAAGTTGCGCCAGGAGGAAATGATAGTAAGCCTCGCTTTTCGGACCCGGTGGCAAAAAATCTTTACGGGAGGGGGCGACGGGTTTCAGGGTGGCGCAAGCGGAGGCCAACCAAGAAATGACCACCAGATAAAAAAAAGCCCTTCTTTTGAAGGACATGACCGGTCCCCTTTGCCTTGTCATTCCAACTCTTTTGAATCCTTGATTAATGTACCACCCCGCCGACCGCTTGTCAATTCTCTTTTCGGCCGGCGGATCACGCTCTTTAATGAAAAAGGGCTCAAGTTCGAGCTTGCTTGCATTTTATAAATTTTTATTATATTGTCATAGAAAACGAAAGGGAATAATCTCTTTCAACCACTTTAAATTCGGAGGTTAGCTTATGGGAGCCAATCGAATGTCCGTATGGAAAGGAGCCGTTATTTTCTGTGGCCTAATGCTGCTGGCCTCATGCGCCACCTTGAAAATCCCACTTTTAAATGTTTCGGTAAAGGCCATCGATGAGGCCGATTCCCCGATTGCGGGTGCTATTGTTGAGTCCTCAGACGGACAGAAGGTTACCACCGATGCGCATGGGATCGCTGTATTG
>CAYQWO010000122.1:3130-8993 GCA_964421095.1 uncultured Syntrophaceae bacterium | reverse complement strand
GCCCAGGATCTTGACGTGATCTTCCGCCGCCCGCAGTTCGGCCTCGGCCGAGGCCAGCTCGTTCTCGCGCCTCTGCAGCTCGGCAGAGCCGATCACGTCTGCTGAAAGCAGGAGGCGGGCGCGCTCCACGGCCCGGGTCTGGAGCTGCACCTGATTGACGGCCTTGAGGTAAGCCAGCTGGGCCGTGGCCAGCTCGGTGCTGTTGAGATTGGCGAGGAGTTGCCCGCGCTCCACCCGTTGACCCAGGGCCACCCGAATCTCGCTGATCCTTCCCGCAACGGGGGCGCCGATCCGGGCCACGCGGTCCTGGTCGAGCATAATCTGGCTGGCGATGCGGAAGGTGTCCCGGATTTCGCCCTTGGCGACCGGGGCCACTTTGAGGCTGCTCATCATCTCGGGGCTCGCCCTTACCACGTTGGGATCCCGGGATTCCTTGCCCACCTGGGCGGTCGCTGGCGGTTCAGTCTTTTGGCAGGCGGCCAGGGGGAGAAGGAGCAGGAGGCTCAGGGTGGCGGCGCGCAGGAGGTTCATGGCAGTTCTCCTGGGGAATCACTCGCTCGCAGGCGCTCGATCTCGATCAGGGATCTCTGCAGTTCATAGCGGGCATTGAGGTAGTCCAGGCGGACGTGCCGGTAGATGCGCTGGGCATCGAGGTAATCGAGGATCCCCCGCTCCCCGAAGCGGTAAGCCGCCCCGGCCACGTTCAGTGCGGCCTCGGCCTGCGCCAGGAGGCCGCTCTCGTAGGCGCTTACCATGCTAAGGTTGATCAGATAGTAGTTGTAGGCCGTGTCCAGGTCGCGCAGAAGGCCCAGCTTGCGCTGCTCGGTCTGGGCATCGACCTGCGAAATCCCGGCCGCGGCTTCGGCAATCGGCCCTTCACGGCGATTCCAGACCGGGACCACCAGGGCCACGCCGAATCGCCAGTTCTGGAAATCGGGGTCCCGGTCGACCCCCGCCCGGATGGCCATCTGGGGGATGCTCAGTTCCCGCTCCAGGTTCAGCTTAGCCCGGGCCCGCACTTGCTCCGCCCGGGACTGGGCCATAACCGGGTTGCGGGCCAGGACTTCTTCGCGGAGATCGCCCAGCGATGGAAGCTCCCGGGGAGCGGTGAGGTCTCCGGCCACTTCAAATTCATCCCTAAATGCCGGGCCGATCAGCCGGGCCAGGATGGCTCTGGCTTGGGCCACCCGGAGATCGGCGCTCTGGAGCGTCTTTTGGGCATTGAGGAGCTCGGCGTCCGCCTTGATCAGTTCATACTTGGGCGCTTCGCCCGTCTCCACGCGCACCTTCACCCGCGCTCGGACCTGCTCGAGCAGGGTAAGGTCCTCGCTGGCAATTTGCCTCTCTTCCTTACGGCGAATGATGTCATAAAAGGCGGCTTTCACTTCGGCGAGAAGATTGATCTGAAAGACCTGCAAACCCGCCTGGGCGACCCCCGTGCCGGCCTGGGCCCCCCGGATCCGGTAGCCGCGCAGGGCCGGGTAGTCGATGGGCTGTAATACGCCAGCTCCCCAGTTGCTGTCCACTCCTTCTCGGCCGTCTTTATAAAAAGCCGGGCCCGCACCGGCTTCGACGACAGGGTTCGGGTAAGCGGCCGCCGTGCGCTCGCCAGCTCTGGCTGCTTGGTGCTGGGCCTGACTGGCGGCGACCCCGGGGTTGTACTTTAGCGCCAGGGCCATGACTTCCTGCAGGGTCAGGGTTAGGGGCTGATCAGCCAGCGCGAACTCCGGGGTCCAGAGCGCCGTGGCCAGCACGACGTAGAAGATTGCCTTGCTTCGCGATCGATGCATACGGATGCTCTCCTTCCCCCTGACCGGCTGCTGAAAAGTAGCCCTTTTTTCTGCGCAGGATTCTTCTTCCCGGTTTCCGCTGAAGGGTTTGACAAAAGAGGCCGACTCAGGAATTACCCGGGCAGCCGCCGAAAGGAATATTCATGCTTAGTGTCTTTTGACCCCCTGCGGCACCAGTCGGACGTCGGAGTTCCACATCTACAAAGCCTGCTGTATTTTATTTCACGAGAAAAAGATGTCAAGTTGAAAACGATCTCCGGCCACGCCCCGGAGACCTTTATTCCCTTTCCGGCAGGCTGTTTGCGGTTTTGGAAGGTTCCACCAGCGGTTTCAACACCACGATAGTGGCTCCCCAGCCTCCCCCCTCATCGCTGGCTAACCGGAAGGAGGCGACTTCTGGCAAACGGCGGAGCACGGAATAAACCGAGTCCCGCAAGATGCCCGTTCCTTTCCCATGAATGATGCGCACCTGTAAGATCCCTTTTTCCCGGCAAGCCGCCAGGTATTCAGGAACCAATTTTTTTACCTCCCGGGGTTGGAAGGTGTGCAGATCCAGTATGCCGTCAATCGGGAATTCCATGGGTTCGAGTTCCATCTTGTCTCCCCCGGTTTCCTCATCCCAATCAAAAAGCCGGGACTGAAAAGGTTAAAGGCCAAAAGTTCAAGGTAAAATAAAAAAGCCGCCCGGAGCGGCCTTTTTATTTTCTGGTGCCGAAGGCAAGACTCGACTCCGCCACTGAAAGTAGAAAAAGATAGTTATTCCAAATGGTTATAATTTTTTGGCCCCTCATTTTTATGTGCCTGGACTGTGCCTGGAAATTTTGGGGCGGAAATTGAGGAGGCGTGTTTACTCGATAGTTTTGGTTTACGAAAGTACTCCGCAGAGCAGCTCATCCGCAGTCTTGAAGCGTTGCCAACCATGTGCTGGGAGCCTACCCCCGTTCTTTTAGCATAGAAGTAATTGCGCGTTTTAGACTGGGCAGGTCTCGCTCGACGATTATCCACACTCTTTCAAGGTCCACACCCAGATACCCATGAACGAGCACGTTACGAAAACCAGAAATCTTATACCAATCCACCTCAGGATGGGCTTCCTTGGCGGCATCCGACAGACGTTGGGTTGATTCCGCCATTGTTTGGAGGTTTCTCATGACTGCATCCTGGATCAACGTGGAAGCCAGGAATGCATCTTTTCCACCTTCGGCGGTATATTTTTCAACGCGTTCAATGCACTCGCGGATGTGAATCAAATAGAGTTTGTCGTCCATCATAGGGGCCGTGCTTCCGCAATAACCCGATCCCGGATGTACCAGTGCAGTCCCTTCTCGGTAACGATGTCCACTTCGAGGCCCAATAGGTTCTGCAGATCCATTACCAACCCCCCGACGTCCAAAAGGCTGCGTTCAGGCTCAAGATCGACCAGGAAATCAACATCACTGCTCGGACTGGCGTCATCGCGTACCACTGAGCCAAAGATCCGAACATTATACGCTCCCCGATTAGCGGCAGCCCGCAGGATTTCTTCTCTTTTTTTGGTTAAAAGCTCTTTAATTTCCACAAAAAATATCCTTCAATGGATTGAGTAAATCACTAGCCATTTCAATTTTATCCTCTCTAAATTTAAAAGACAAGCAGTAAGGTGTCATGCCGGACTATTGCAGTCGAACAAGTAAAACGCCTCTCGTTGGAAGAACTGGGGACCTACCTGGAGGGTTACGCAGAAGTAAAGAATTTCCAAATGACGGGAGATAGGATTGTTGCTCTAACGGCCGGTATTGTTCAGGTGCAGATTATTGATGAAAAATGGGACGGGAAAACTTACTGGCTAATGGCTGAAGTAAGAGCTTACCCAGAAAATATCGCAAAATCCATTGACGCCTTGAGGAAGGACTAGAAAAAAGCCGAAGGATTGGAAGAAGCAAAAAGGAAGTCGGATGATGCACTTAAGGAAGTCGAAAGGCTAAGAATTGAAATAAGGGAACTCAAGGATGATATTAAGGCACGAGAAAAATATAATCAATCTGTAGAAAAATTGAGGGAGATTGCTAGACCTTCTCAAAGTCGCACCATTCCAGATACCAAAAGCAAGCGATCACCCACTCCATCCCAATCTTCTTTAGAAGGAAACTATGTCGCTTCCAAGAATTCAAATAAATATCATTTCCCTTCCTGTCAATGGGCTCAAAGGATAAATCCATCAAACAGGGTCGTTTTTAAATCGGCAAGGGAGGCAATTCAGGCTGGATATGTTCCTTGTAAGGTGTGCAAGCCACCAACAACTGATTAAAACGTCAGATGGCGAACTCATCTGGATGTAACCCTGAATTTTGCGTGGAATACTGATTGGAGGTGATTGAGATGAGAAAAATAACTCCTATATTTTGTATCATTGTAATTACGGCCTGCTCGTCTTTATTTACGTTGTCTCCCCAAGCTCAGGAAACCGACGCCCAAAAATTGCTCTTGGATTCGATTAAATATGACAAACTCGACGTGTCAGGAGTGAAGGGTGCACTGGATAAAGGGGCTAACCCCAATTGGGTATCCGATACGAAACGTAAATTCTCAGTGATAGGGGACTTGGCAATGTTTGGCCCCTGGGCGAAGGTGGAGAAAGCAGAGGAAAAGGGCGTAGAGATCCTTCAGATACTGTTCAGAGCGGGCGCGAAATTGCAGCCGTGCGACCAAGATATTCTCTTCTCCCCTATTTCCAAGGGGTGGGCACTTTTCACGGAAGTACTTCTCAAGAATGGAGCTAACCCGACCAGGGAGATTGAGGGGCGGACACCTATGGAGATTGCAGCCAGCGATGGCCAAGAAAACATAATTGAACTTTTGGAGAAGCATGGTGCGCGAGCATTGAAAAAAAGAGATGCGGCCCAACAGGCACTCATTGGGGCGGCTGGAGAACACGATATTCCCCGAATGGAAAAGGCGATCCAGAATGGAGCTGGTGTGAATGAGAGGAACCGCCAGGGAGAGACTGCTTTAGTTAAGGCTCTGCATTCCACCCTCTTCGAATCTGAGGACTATCTCACCATTTTGTATCTGCTTGAGAAGGGAGCAAACCCCCAAATTAAGGGCGACGGGGGCTTTAAGGACTTTGGTGAGACGACCGCACTCCATCTTGCGATCCTTATGAGTTCGATTTGCTTTAGTAAGGAAGTCAAGAGCAAGCGTTTCAAGGATTCCCAAATTTACGCCAGATTGGTCATCGAGTCCCTCTTGCGACATGGAGCGATCGACCTTCATGATTCAGGCCTTTACTCACGGATTACTTGCCGAAACGCCATCAATTATACCTTGGTATTCGGGAACCTACTGAATGGCCATTGACTGACAGTCCACTGACATAAAAATAGGGGGTCATTAAAGAATGACCCCCTATTTTTATCTAAGAATTATGGTGCCGAAGGCGGGACTCGAACCCGCACGAGCGGAGCTCGCCACCCCCTCAAGATGGTGTGTCTACCAGATTCCACCACTTCGGCATTGATGCGTTTTCAAGTTAGTTAGGACACAGATTTTCACAGATGCACTCAGACAAATATTCTTTTTCAATTGTTTTATACATTTAATATGCTGATGATCTGCATTCATCCGTGGCCAAAAAGGAATTCAAATTATTTCTCCCATCACTTTCCTGGAGCTGGCGCTGATGGCGCGGGTCCAGGCTGAGCGGGAGCGATCGGTGTCCCTTTTTCCACCGGCGTGGGTGGAAGGGCCGGGGCTGTTTTCTTCGGGGCTTCTTTCATGATCGAAGAACCCGTCCGATGGCTGGACATATAGGCCAGACCGATGGAAGTAGCCATGAAAATGATGGCCACCCCCGTGGTAATCTTGGTCAAAAAACCGCCGGGGCCAGCGGAACCGAAAAGGGTCTGGCTGGCGCCCCCTCCGAAAGCAGCACCGATATCGGCTCCCTTACTGGTCTGCAGCAAGACGATCAAAATCAAAAGAAAACAGACCAAAATGTGGATGATCGCTATGGCCAAAGGCATTTTCTATGGTCTCCTCTCTGATTTACGTCCTTTATAACACATTTTTTGGATGGATGCTATACTTTTTCCTCC
>CAYQWO010000122.1:0-3030 GCA_964421095.1 uncultured Syntrophaceae bacterium | reverse complement strand
CATTCTCGGCCGCTTCCATGGCCAATCATCGGGGGAAGGCGGCAGGAATTCCTCCATCCACGGGAAGCGTGGCTCCGGTCGTCGGAGTCTGCTCGCTGGCAAAAAAAACGACCGCATTCCCTACATGCTCAGCCGTCACCTGAACTTTCAGGAGATTTCTTTGGCGGTAATACTCTCGCAGACCCTGCGGGTCGAGGCCCCGAGATTTCATCCGTTCGGGGCCGACAAGTTCCCAGAGTTTTGAAGGGACTTCCTCATCCCCGAATACTGCATCCGGATTAATCAGATTCACCCGGACTCCCAATTCGGCCAGTTCCAAAGCAGCAATCTTGGAAATTTGATGGACCCCGGCTTTCGAGGCACTGTACGCTCCAAAGGCGGCCCCGGGATCAAAAACATTTTTCGAACTGACGACCACGATATTCCCCCCCGTTCCCTGCCGTTTAAACACTGGGATGGAGGCCTTCAGGACATTGAGGGTCCCCTTGAGATTGACGGCAATGACCTGATCGAATCTCTGGGGGTCGAGTTCTTCGATTTTGGCGACGTGGGCGATGCCGGCGTTTGGGACGAGAAGGTCCAGCCCGCCCAACCTGCGGCTAATTTCTACGAAGGCAACCTCCACTGATTTGAAGTCGGTCACGTCGAAAACGATGCTTTCCACCTGAGTTTCGCCGTACCTCTTGGTCAGGAGGGAATGGACCTTCTGCAAACCAGGCTTGTCAATGTCGGAGATTACCACCACTGCCCCGGCGGCCAACAAGCGGTCTGCTATGCCATAGCCGATCGCCCCCGCAGCCCCGGTAATTACAGCAATCTGACCCTGGAGGAGAGGAGGGGGTGTGCGGTCGAGCTTTTTCTGCTGGAGGCTCCAGTATTCCATGTCAAAAATGTGAGAGTCCGAGATGGGCACGTATTCCCCCAAGGCCCTGGCCATAAGCTTGGCCCGCAGCGTATGCTCGGCAATGTCGGCGGCGATCCGGGCCGCCTTTCGGGTAAACCCGAGCGTAACAATTCCTAGGCCCGCCACGAGGAAAACTCGGGGATAGGGATCAAGTCTTTCTCGCGCCATCTTCTTGGCCTCCACCTGGGCAGAAAAATATCGATCGTATTTGGCCTTATAATCACTCACCGCTTCCCTCACCTGCTCCTGGAGAGCCTTATCATCTTCCGGGATTTTCTCTATGAAGACCCATAAATTTTTGGTCCGGGTGACGTGATCGGGGGTCAGGACCCCGGAGGTGCAAAGACCTCTGGCTTCGGGCAGCAAAGAGGCCTTTACCAGGTCGGCGGCACTTCGCG
The DNA here is from genome assembly GCA_964421095.1 of uncultured Syntrophaceae bacterium. Classification (GTDB taxonomy): domain Bacteria; phylum Desulfobacterota; class SM23-61; order SM23-61; family SM23-61; genus CAYQWO01. The sequence continues at coordinate 1,728 of CAYQWO010000122.1, read as the reverse complement.
TCTCCCCATAGAATCTGCGCAGAGGCCCATCGTCCGTCCGAAAGGCACAGGCCCCGCGTACTGTCTGGGAAAATCGGGCGGCCGCTAAAGCGAGATCTCGCGGAGGGATCAGGTCTTGGCGTAGAGGTCTGAAACCCTTGCCGCGCATCTTCGCCGCAATGAATCTTTCCGCCTGGCTCACATAATGGATCATCCTCCCGTAGGAGATCCTGGCATCTTCGTCAAAGGTAAAAATTCCGTGATGGCCGACCACGATCGCTTCTATTTGAGGGTTCTTTTCGTACTGTTCGAGCGCCCCTTTAGCCAGGAGAATGCCCGGCCGGAGGTAGGGAAGAACGCTGACCTTTGGCCCCAGCGCCTCCCGCAGCAAATCTTCTCCCTGTTTCAGGTTGGTTAATGTCAGGATCGCATCGGCATGGGTATGATCGACGTAGCGGGCAGGAAGAAAAGCGTGCAGCAGCGCCTCCACCGAAGGGTTGGGGGATGAAAAAGAAATCCTGTGAACCTGCAGCTCGTTCTCCATCTCCTCCTCGGAGAGGCTTGGGAGCCTTTGCAACTTGCGCAGAGGGTCCAGTTCCAGGCCTACAAACCCAGCCGGTTCAATGGTGGCTAAATCCACCCCACTCCCTTTGACGAAAAGGACATCCCGGAATTCCCCCAAAATATTCTTCATTTGGATCTTGACGGAAGAATTTCCCCCGCCGTAAAGAACGAGACCGGGGTCTTTCCCGATCAGGCGGGAAGTATACGTGCGCCAGGCCAACTGCGCAGGAATGGCCGGATACCTGGCCACAAAGTCTTGGGCATCTCTTTCATCAAAGAGATTCTTCATGGCACCCTTGCTGGGAATCCCTTCCGCCTTTTCTATTTAGCTCTTTTCTCTTTTTGAAAGATGGACTCGGCTTCCTGGGCCGAAGCATTTTCGTGGATGATCGCCCGCAGCGCTTTCATCATGGCCACGGGATGCGCATGCTGCCAAACATTTCTTCCCAGGTTCAGACCGATGGCCCCTTTTTGCATGCCGTCGTAAACGAACTCGAACACCTCTCGCTCGGTCTCGCACTTGGGGCCACCCGCCATCACCACAGGAACAGGGCAGCCGGTGACCACCTTATCAAAATTTTCACACCAGTAGGTCTTCACAATGGTGGCACCGAATTCCGCCGCGATCCGGCAGCAAAGCGACAAGTAGCGGGCGTCTCGCTTTTCCAGCTCCTTTCCCACCGCCGTCACGGCCATCACTGGAATTCCATAATTTTGACACTCATCCACCAGTTTGCCCAGATTCACCAGCGACTCATGCTCATAATCGCTCCCCACAAAGATGGACATCCCCACGGCAGCTACGTTGAGGCGCAGCGCCTCCTGGACCGAGGTGGTAATGGCTTCATGAGAAAGGTCTTTCCCGATGATGCTGGTCCCCCCGGAGACCCTGAGGATAATCGGGGGGCAATTCCGGGGATCGACAGCAGCCCGGAGCACCCCCCGGGTAACGAAGAGGCCATCGGCATAAGGGATCAGCGGCTTGATAGTCTCGCCCGGTTTTTCCAGCTTACTGGTAGGGCCCTGAAAATAGCCATGGTCGATCGGCAAAAAGAAACAGTGGCCGTCAGATTGAATCAAACGGCCCAAACGATTTTGCATTCCCCACTCCATGGAATGTTCCTCCTTTTCATATGGCCGGTTGAAGAGATTATACTTTACGCAGATTGATTAATCAACCTTCCC
>CAYQWO010000121.1:0-9004 GCA_964421095.1 uncultured Syntrophaceae bacterium | reverse complement strand
AGCCATCTGCCTTTCCTTCCGGGCCCTGGGCAAGCTTTCTTTAAATATTTGGTCAACTAATTTGGAGATGATCCAAATTTATGTTATTTTAGGAAGAAGCTGAATCTCGGATTTTTCGCGAGAGGATATGAAAATGGAAAAGAGAAGTGATTTGTTGATTCGGGGAGATGCCCGGGCCGCCAACCGGGCCTTGCTCCGTGCCCTGGGCCTCACCGACTCTGATTTGGAGAAGCCTTTCATCGGGGTCATCAATACCTGGAGTGAGATCAACCCCGGACATGTCCACCTGCGGTCCCTGGCCGAAGCAACCAAGGCAGGAATCCGGATCGCCGGTGGGATGCCTTTCGAAGTGAACACCATTGCCCTCTGCGACGGGATCGCCCAGGGGCATCTGGGAATGAGGCGCATCCTCCCCAGCCGGAACCTCATCGCCGATTCCATCGAACTGGCCGTGGAGGCCAACCGTTTCGATGCCATCGTTCTTCTAGCTTCATGCGATAAGATTGTCCCGGCGTGCTGGATGGCTGCCGCCCGCCTGGACATCCCGGCCATCATGATCACTGGCGGGCCGATGATGCCCGGCCGTTTCCGGGGTGAAGACCTGGTTCTTCCAGCGGCCCGCGAGGCGCAGGGAAGAATGCTTCGGGGAGAGATCTCGGGAAAAGAATTCCAGGAAATTGAGCGCTGCATCTGCCCCGGGCCAGGGTCATGTTCTATGATGGGGACCGCTAACTCCACGAGTTGCCTGACCGAGGTCATGGGTCTATCCCTTCCGGGATGCGGAACGGCTCATGCGGTGGACTCAAAAAAGCTGCGGATTGCCCGGGAAAGTGGCCAGCAGATTTTCCACAATTGGCAGAAAGGCCTGAAGCCTTCCCAGATCCTCTCCCTTTCATCTTTAAAGAATGCCATCACGGCCAGCATGGCTCTGGGCGGATCCACAAACATCGTCCTGCATCTTCTGGCTTTGGCCAATGAATTGCAAATCCCCCTTTCGCTGGAGACCTTTGACGAAATCAGCCGCCGTACTCCTTTTATCTGTAATATCAAACCCAGCGGCAAATATCCCATGCTGGGCCTGGAAGATGCCGGAGGAGTGCCCGCCGTGCTGGGCGAACTGCTGGACCTTCTGGACCTCGACGTTCTGACCGTCACCGGGAAGACCTTGCGGGAGAATCTTGCGGGGACAAAAAACCGAAACCCCGAAGTCGTCCTTTCCCGGCAAAAGCCCCTGCGCCAAGAGGGAGGAATTGCCATTCTGCGCGGTTCCCTCGCTCCGGGCGGCGCTGTAGTTAAACAATCCGCAGTCTCTGAAAAAATCATGGTTCACACCGGCCCGGCCAGGGTCTTCGAAAACGAGGAGTCGGCCCGGGAAGCAGTTCTCGGGAGCCACGCTAAGCCCGGTGAAGTCATCGTGATCCGCTATGAAGGGCCCAAAGGGGGGCCGGGCATGCCGGAGATGCTCAGCGTAACCGCTGCCCTGGTGGGCATGGGGTTATCAGAGTCGGTTTCTATGGTGACCGATGGCCGCTTCTCCGGCTCCACCCGGGGCCCCTGTATCGGTCACATCGTTCCCGAAGCTCAGGATGGAGGCCCGATTGCCCTGGTCAGGAACGGTGACCTGATCCAAATTGACATTCCCCAGCGTCGCCTGGACTTACTCGTCCCCTCTGAGGAGCTCGAGCGGCGGAAGAAAACGTGGTCCCCGCCCCCCTTGAAAATCAGCCGGGGTTATCTCAAGACCTATGCCGAAAGGGTGAGCAGCGCGGATAAAGGATGCATTTCCATTTAGCAATTTATACACAACGACATAAATATTCTGTTGTTTTGTCATTCCGGGCTTGACCCGGAATCCATCCCGCCTGGGGCGGGATTTCTGGATTCCCGCTTTCGCGGGAATGATATTCCCTGTTGCTATTAATGTCCTCATGTATAGCAACGTAGCAATGTAGTAGTTCAGAGGTTTGGATTCCTTAGATTGCTATGAGCCACATTGCCAAATTGCTGGGTAATGATGATTTTCATCATTCAACGAAACGAAGATCCCGGGTAAGAAGGATTTATGATCGATAAGAGCATTATTCGGGGAATCAAAGATATCGTCGGCCAGGAAAATGTCGTGGAGGACAAAGAGACAAGGATTTGTTATTCCTACGACGCCACGAACCTTAAATACCTTCCGGACCTGATTGTTTACCCCTTTACCCGGGAGCAAATCTCCGCGATTCTCAAGCTGGCCAACGAGGCCCGGTTTCCGGTGATCCCTCGCGGCGCCGGCACGGGATTTACCGGCGGGACCTTACCCGTGGAAGGAGGGGTAGTTCTAGTCCTGACCAAGATGAACCGGATCTTGCAAATTGATACGGAAAACCTTGTCGCTGTGGTGGAACCCGGAGTGGTCACTTATCACCTGCAGCAAGAAGTAGAAAAGATCGGCCTCTTCTACCCGCCCGACCCGGCCAGCCTGAAGTCTTCCACCATCGGGGGCAATGTGGCCGAATGCGCCGGCGGACCCCGCGCTGTGAAATACGGGGTGACGAAAGATTACGTCCTGGGCCTGGAGGTCGTTCTGCCCACTGGAGAGATTATCACCACGGGCGTGCAAACGGTCAAAAGCGTGGTAGGCTACGACCTGACCAAGCTTCTCGTCGGCTCTGAGGGGACTCTGGGAATTATCACCAAGATCATCCTCCGCCTGCTGCCGTTGCCCAAAGCCAAACGTACCATGCTGGCCATCTTCCCCACCATCGAAGCGGCGGCCACTACTGTCTCCCAGGTCATCAGTTCCCGGATCATCCCGACCACGTTGGAATTCATGGACAACGCCACCATTCGCTGTGTGGAGGATTATCTGCATATGGGTTTGCCAGTGGAAGCCGGGGCTCTCCTGATCATCGAAGTAGACGGAGTCCCGGAGGCTGTGGCCCAAGACGTCCAGGAAATTCAAAAGATCTGCCTGGCCAACCAGGCCCTCGAAATGAAAGTGGCCAAAGATGAGAGGGAAGCCGACGAGCTCTGGAAGGCCCGGCGGTCTGTCTCGACGGCCGTGGTGAAGATCAACCCTACAAAAGTGAATGAAGATATCACGGTCCCCCGCTCCAAGGTTCCCAATATCCTTCGTCAGGTGGAGGCGATCGCCAAGAAGTACAATTTAATCATCGTCAATTTTGGCCATGCGGGCGACGGGAACATCCACGTGAACGTGCTCATCGATAAACGTCGGCCGGGCGAAGAGGAACGAGCTCGCGCTGCGGTGAAAGAGATCTTCGCCGCCACCTTGGAATTGGGCGGGACCCTTTCTGGTGAGCATGGGATCGGCATAACCAAATCCCCATACATCTCCATGGAATTAGGAGATATGGGGCTGGAAGTAATGAAGCGGATTAAGAAAGCCTTTGATCCGAACAATATTATGAATCCGGGGAAGATATTCCCGGATACTCCAACTGTGCAAACACATTAAGAACCATAGAGCGATATGAAGACTCTACCTCAAGTTCTGGAGGAAGCCCGGCAGTGCGTGAAGTGCGGCACCTGTATGGCCCAATGCCCAGTCTATTTGGAAACTCTGGAAGAACCCCTCGTGGCCCGTGGGAAGCTGGGCTTGATCGAGGCCGTAGCCGAAGAAGAAAGCGAGTTCACCAGGCGCTTCCATAAAATTCTTTCTCAATGCTTGCTCTGTGGAACCTGTTCCGAAAACTGCCCGAATGGGATCCGGGCAGATGAGATCATCCGTGAGGCTCGCTCCCTGCTCGTCAAGGAAAAAGGTCTCTCCCTGCCCAAGAAGGCCATTTTTAAATACCTCCTGGACAGCGAGCACCTCATGGACCTGATCCTCAAAGGAGGGGCTTCTCTCCAGCACCTCTTCTTGAAAAAAATCCCGGAGGAAAGTGGCCTGCGCTTGCGTTTCCCCGTTCCTGTTTTGGACCAGCGTCGGTTCATCCCTCCGCTGGCTACAGATTCCTTCATGGATCTCCATTCCGGCTGGGTGCGCGCGGGAAAGGAAATCATGCGCGTGGGCCTCTTCGTGGGCTGCGTGAGCAACTACCTCTTTCCCCGCATCAGCCGATCTGCCTTAGACATTTTCCTGCGCCATGGCGTTTCGGTCTATATTCCCCCAAGCCAGCGCTGCTGCGGGCTCCCCGCTTTTGGCTCTGGGGATGAAGAGACGCCTGTCTCGTTGGCCCAGAAGAACATCGAGGCTTTTGCCGAAGAGGGCCTGGAGAAAATCGTCGCGCCCTGCGCCTCCTGCGCGTCCATGCTCAAGCTGAATTATCCGTTGCTCTTTGACGAAGCTGATCCTTTCCGGGCTCGCGCTATGGCTTTCTCCTCCAAGATTACCGATGCCTCTGAATTCTTAGCGCCCATCCTGGGCCAGCGTTCAGCCGGTAATGGACGGGGGAAGATGATGCGGATTACTTATCATGACCCCTGCCATCTGCGCCGCAAATTGGGCATCTTCCAAGAACCCCGCAACCTTTTGCAAGCCCTGCCGGACCTGGAATACATCGAGATGCGCGAAGCCAACCGCTGCTGCGGCCAGGGGGGTAGCTTCAACATAGCCAACTATGACCTTTCCCTGAAGATTTTTGGCCGGAAGATCCAGGACATCGAAGAGACGGGAGCAGACCTCGTGGCCACGGCGTGCAGTGGATGCCTGCTGCAGCTCATGGATGGCTTGCATCAGCAGGGATTGAAGAAAGAAGTACGCCACCTGGTGGAGATGGTGGATCAAGCGACCCTTTTGTAAACTCTTGCAGGTAATTTGCCCGTACACTCCCCCATATAAAGGAGATAACCTTATTTTTCTTTCAAAATACCGTCTTTTCTTTCCCAAAATAAGGGATTTACCCCATTCCTTCTCTTTCGCTTTTTTAGTATCTTGTTAACCAAATCCATTAAGAAATTATACAAAGAATATTTTGAGAAAATTTTTGGCAACTCTAAGGTAAAGAAAGGAGAACCTATGCGTAAGAAGGCCTTTTGGGCACTGGCAGCAGCGGGCATTTCCATCTTACTGGCTTTAGCCATAGGGAGTGCCCGGGCAGAGTTGAAGGTTGGGGGGGAAGCACCTTCCTTCCAGCTTCCCACCTCCCAGGATCAATTGGTGGATTATTACCGGGATTATTACGGGAAGCATCACCTGGTGATAACCTTTTTCCCGGCTGCTTTTACCCCCGTCTGAACGGGCGAGATGGATAGCCACAATAGGGATTTTTATCTCTATGAGGCTCTTAACGCCCGGGTCCTGGGCGTCAGCATGGATGATGTGATCACGAACAAGTTCTTTGCCAAAGCCTTTTGGTTGGATTTTCCGTTAGTATCCAATCCTTTGGCCTGGATGGGCAAGCAGTACGGAGCCTATGCGGATAAAGCGCCTTTTTTGCCCGATGGGTCCGTGAATAACTTTGGGCGACGGACAGTGGTGGTCGATAAGAAGGGGATTGTACGGTATATCAAGGATGGTTCCCCCGACAACAAGGAGATTTTATCGCTCCTGTTGAAGTTGGAAAAAGAATTCCGGGGAAAATAAGGGAAAAGGAGGAAAATATGGAAAAGAAAAGCGTGATCCGGATGTCCCTCGGAATTTGGGTTATACTCTTCGCTCTAACCGCCCTGCTCTTGGGTGGGTGTGCGACGCTGGCTCCGGAGAAACCCAAGATTATGGTTCCGACGGACCGAGGAACCGTATTATTTCTGGATAAGTATGAGTTCAAAGCGCCGGTGGGATGGTCATTGATGCGCAATTTGGAAGGGGGCGATTTTGAGCTGGGGTTTATGAAGATTGAGCCGGGAGCTTTCCCGAGTCAGACGACCTTTATGTATGATGAGGAGCCGTATGGGAGTTCTCGAGATTTGGAAGGGCGGGCCAATCAGTATTGTACCCGTTTCTTGTTCAACAGTGGGATGATCCCGGAGGTTACGAAGCGCGAGAAGACCCGGGTGATGGGTTTGGATGCATTGGTCCTCTATTTTGAGGGGGAGAATCCCGTCCAGAAGGAGAAGGCGAAGTCGAGGGTATATCTGATCAAGAAGGGGAATCGGGTTATTTCTTTTGTTTGCACGCAGTGGAGGCCATTAAAGGGCCAATTTGACATGCGGGTCTTTGAGGCCTTTGATAATTTTGTGCAGAGTTTTAAGTTCTTGAAGAAAACTTTCTACGAGAATCTCGATGAAGAGATTCAGAAGCTGAAAGGATAGTTAAAAAAGGGTTGAAGGAGCTGGAGAGCGCCCTGGCGAAATTTCCGGGCAGGCAGCCCGTTATCCTTTCGGGCATTTCCATGATGATTTGGTGCAAGCCGGGAAATTTTATCGGCATATCATGGAGGAAGGAGGTTTATGGGAAGAATTTGGATCTCACTATTATTTTTGATTATCGTGGCTTGGGTTGGGCCTTTCTGGGCCGGAGAGGTTCCCCTGGGTTTGCCGCCGATTCCCATCCCTGCCGACAATCCCCAGAGCCCAGAGAAGATCGCCCTCGGTAAGCGGCTTTTTGAAGACAAGCGCTTCAGCGGAGATGGCACGATAAGCTGTGCGACCTGTCACGATCCCACCAAGGCCTTCACGGACGGGGAACCGACTGCGGATGGCATAAATAATCTCAGAGGAACCCGCAATTCCCCGACCGTGATCAATGCGGCCTATTACGAGGCTCAGTTCTGGGATGGCCGGCGGTCTTCCCTTGAGGAACAAGCCAAGGATCCGTTCCTGAATCCCATAGAGCATGGCCTCACCAGCCATGAGCAGATCCTGGAAACGATCCGCAGGGATGGATCCTATCCCGCACAATTCCGAAGTGTTTTTGGCATCGAACCCAGGAATATCACCATCGATCATGTGGTGAAGGCCATCGCCAGTTTTGAGCGAACCATTATTTCCGGGGATTCTCCCTTCGACCGCTATCTTTACGGGGACGACAAAACAGCCATGTCGGAATCGGCCATCCGGGGCCTCGAGATTTACCGTACCAAGGGGCGCTGCCAGGACTGCCACACCATCGGCCAGACGAACGCCACCTTCACCGACAACAAGTTCCACAATCTGGGGGTCGGCTTCAAGCGCATCGAGGCGCGGATGATGCAGATTGCCAGCGCCTTTCGCAAAGCAAAGCAGGAAGGGAGAGATATTGATAGGAGTGTTCTCGGGGATAAAGAGATTTCCGAATTAGGCCGTTTTGTCATCACCTTGCGCCCCTCAGACATCGGCCAATTCAAGACTCCCACTTTGCGGAATGTTGCCGTTACCGCTCCTTATATGCATGATGGCAGCCTTCAGACCCTGGAAGAAGTGGTTGAGCTTTACAATAAAGGCGGAGAAAAGAACCCGTTTTTGGACAGCGGTATCCGGCCACTGAATCTTACCGACCAGGAAAAGGCCGATCTGGTGGCTTTCATGAAAAGCCTCACCAGTCCGCAGTTTGCCAATGTAACCCCGTCGAAGAAGAAGGAGTGAATCATGAGCGAAAAGATGACACGACGTACGTTTTTAAAAGCAGCTGGCGCCTTCACGGCCGCTGCTGCGCTGCCGGTAGGCCTCGTGGAAATGGCCTGGGGACAAAAATCCAGTGAAAAATTCACCTTTGCTTACATTTCCGACGCACACATCACCCAGATCAAGGGGACCGAGTTCGTGAAGAATTTTGATAAGGGCCTGCAAAAGGCGGTTTTCGAAGTGAACTTCATGGACCCAAAACCCGACTTCGTGGTTTTTGGCGGTGACTTGGCGCAGCTGGGCAAAAAGGAAGAATTCGAACATGGGCTGGAGATCATGAAGGATCTTACCGTGCCGGTGAAATGGGTCACGGGGGAGCATGACTACTATCTTGATCTTGGCAAATACTGGCAGGAAAAGATAAGCCCGCTCTATTACAGCTTCGACCACAAGGGGGTCCATTTCGTGGTGCTGAACAGCATTCTTACCGATGACGACTGGACTTACAAGCGCTGGCCGACTCCCGAGGAGCGGATGTTGCAGATGGCCCGGTTGGACAATCCCCACGGCTCACCTTTCATGGTCAAGGAAGAGCAGCGGGCCTGGCTAAAAAAAGACCTGGCCAAGACCGGCAAGGAGACCCCCATCGTGGTCCTTTCCCACTCGCCTCTGTACAAGATATTCAAACCTTGGAACTTCTGGACCGATGACGCCGAGGAGGTACAAGTCATCCTGAGTCCGTTTAAAAACGTTATGGTCCTGCATGGCCATGTGCATCAGATCCTCTACAACCAGATTGGCAATATCCCATTTAACGCCTTCTTGGCCACCGCTTGGCCCTGGCCCTATCCAGTGAGTTATTCGCAACTGCCCAACAAAGTGCCGGCCATGACGGTTTTCATGAACCGGGCCGATCCCTTCAAGGAGCGTGACGGAACCGGATGGGGTTATTTCGACGTGAACGGGGGTATGCTGCACCATTATGAATTGTGGGAAAATACGCCGCGGATGGTGCGGGCGGGCGGTAAAATGAAGCATCCTGAGGATACTGAATATCAGGACCCCACGAAACGGATTCCGCCCCAGGAGCACTACTAAATTCAGACAGGAGGAGATGAACCATGCAAAAACCCTCGTATCTCTGCATAGGACTTGGGTTTGTGACGCTCTGCGTTGCCTCGCTGATGGCCCATGCCGACCCATTTACCAGAGAAGATCTTAAAAAATGGGATGAAGCGTTTACAGTAGTCATGAAGGAAGGCGACAAGCTGTTTCACAGCTCACAACTGGGGAAGAACTCGGTCTCTTGCGACATGTGCCATCCCAACGCCAGCAACGCCCATCCGGAGACCTACCCGAAGTTTCAGAAGCAGTTGGGTAAAGTCGTGGGTCTGCGGGATATGATCAATTGGTGTATCCAGAACCCCTTGGAGGGGCAGCCCCTGGCCGCGGATGATCCCAAAATGATCGCCCTTGAGTCTTATATCACTTGGGAGCGACGAGGCGTCAAGCTGGAGCCAGGCAAACATTGATCTTTCTAAATTGACCTAAACGTTGCATAAAAATCTCTACC
>CAYQWO010000120.1:0-9068 GCA_964421095.1 uncultured Syntrophaceae bacterium | reverse complement strand
GCTCCAGAATGATTTCAGCCGCCGCCACAGATTCCCTCAGATGGGGGTCAAGAACATCGGCGATGACTGCGTCGAGACCACAGGCCACGGCCATGGTCAGAAAAGTCCGATTGATCAGCCTTCTTCCCTTCGCCCCCTGGGAACTGTTACTGAGCCCCACAAGGATGTGAGGAGCAATTTTCTCCTTGGCGATCTCCCGGATCGCTTCGAGGATGACCGGCCCCTGGGAGGGGGAGAATTTCAAGGGGAGGAGCACTGGGTCGATGAAAAGCCGCTCCCGCGGCAAGCCACACCCATCGGCAAGATCCAGGATTCGTTTGGCGACGGCCACGCGTCCCACGGCGTGAGGCGGAATGCCTTGCTCGTCCATCGTTAGGCCAACGATGGCCGCTTGGTGCTTGACAGCCAGCTCCATGAACCGGCCTAATTTCTCCTTCTCCCCGCTGGTGGAGTTGATCATCGCTGGGTTCCGGCACACTTTCAAGCCTGCTTCGATTACATCCAGCCGCCGGCTATCCAGAGCGAGGGGTGTGCTCACAACCTCCTGAACCGTTTTCACCATCCAGACCATGACCTCGGCGGGCTTGAGCCAGGCGGTTCCCACATTCAGGTCCAGGTAAGCGGCCCCGGCCTCGGCTTGATTTCGGGCCAGTTTCTGAACTGCCTCCTTATTTTTTTCCAGGATTAATTTGCGGATTCCGGGCTGGAGGCCGTTGATCCTTTCGCCAATGAAGATCAATTTGCAGTTCCTCCAGCCCCGATATTATCAACGATCTTCCTCATTCCCCTCAGAAATTCCGGATTGTTCAGAAAGGGCGGCACACCGGCGAGGTCGGCTTCCACGACCCGCGGATCATACGGGAGAAAGCCTAAAAACTGGAAATCCGGCATATGGGAGAGAAGGAATTCTTGGTCAGCTTCTTTGCGGATTTTATTTCCCACGAGGCCCATATTCTTCAGCCCGATGTCGACAGCCAGCTGGCGAATTTTCTGGGCCACCTCCAGGCTTCTTTGTCCCGGTTCGACCACCACGATGAGTTTGTCCACCGCCTGGGCTGTTGCCCGGCCCAGGTGTTCGACCCCAGCCTCCATGTCCAGAATGACCACTTCGCCGCGCCGTAGCAGGAGATGAGAAACGAGGGTTCGCACCATCACGTTCTCCGGACAGACGCACCCTCCGCCCCCTTTTTGAACTGTGCCCATGACCATCAGGCGGATTCCATCCTTTTCCCGGGTGTATTTATCCGGCAGATCATCCACCCGGGGGTTGAGCTTAAAGAACCCCCCCATGGAACCGGACTTGGCTTCCGTGCGCTCTTCGATCAGTTCCTTCATCTCGGCAATGGGGGTAAGCTGCTGGCTCTTTGGAAAGCCAAGAGCCGTGGCTAGGTTGCTCGCTGGATCGGCATCGATGGCCAGCACTTTCTGCCCTCGTTCCGCCAGGACACGCGCCAGTCCCGCCGCCACCGTGGTTTTTCCGACACCCCCTTTGCCCGTAACTGCAAGTTTCATAAAAAATCCAGGCAATAGGCTATGGGCAATGGGCCATAGGTTTAATTCTTTTTGCCCATGGCCTGTGGTTTATTGCCTATCGCCTATTGCCTATTTTTATCATTTTCCATACCACCGTCTCTGCGAGAATGACGGTATCTTCTACCGGCAGATACTCATTCACGGAAGCGTCGAAGAGGATACTTCCTTCAGCCGGAAACTCAACGTCCCCCCGCCATAAAACCAGCGCCAAGGGTACAAAAGGAAAAGCTGGAATTTTGACCCCTACATCTCCAAGGTTCAGAGGTTCTCCCCCAACTTCCTTGGCGACTGACAGCAGAGCCTCAGGGGCTTCTCCAAAAAACTTAATTAAGGGGGATTTGCAGCGCATCAGGAAAACGGGATTGTAAAAACCTCCCCCGGGAATATCGGAGAAGGAAGCCCATCTGTCAGCCAACGGGGCCCCGGATGCTTTCTCCAGGTAATGGAGGATAAGGATTTCTTCCCGGAGGGGGATCGGCCCCTGCCCATTCAGAGTTTCGATCGTTCCTTGAGGAAAGGAGACCAAAAGTTCACGAGCCAAGTATCTGAATCGGACCCTTACTTCCCCGTCGCGGCTCTGTTCGTACCAAGCGCCAGCCCGGGTCGCCCTTTCCTGCAGGTTAGATCGCAAAAGCCCTTCGACCGCCAACCGACGGGCCAATGAGTAGTTCTCTTGTTTGGGTAACATAACAAAACAGCAATCGGCTATCAGCCGTCAGCTTTCAGCTAAAACAAAAATCGGTAAGATCCTTGTTGTTGTCCTTGCTGATCGCTGAAAGCTGAGTGCTGAATACTATTTAAAGTTCCAACCATGAATGGGAGTACAGGGTCTTCCCCTGGAGAACCTTTGTGGTCTTGACGTATTCCACTTCTTTCGGGCTCAAGGTTTTCCGGTCTGGCTCCTCTCCCTCCATCACACGGTGGACCAGGTTGACGATCTCGGTCATCCCTCCCTTGGTGATTGTCAGTAATTCCTCATCGTAGGCATCGACAATCGCCGCGTACAGCCCATACTTCATCAGCATGATCAGGTACGTTCGGTTCAGGACTGGACGCAAATGCGCGGGCGTTCCGTTGGAGATATTCGACAGGCCGACAATGGATTTAGCTTCAGGGGCGATGTCCTGCAGCATGGACATGAACTCCAAGCAGGAGAGAACCTGGTTGATCTCCACACTCACGGGGCTGACGATGGGATCGATCCAGATGTCTTCCGTGGGGATCCCCAGGCTGTTGGCCTGATAGATGAAATCCACGGCCAGCGCCGCTCTTTCGTTGGCATCCCGGGGCATGCCTTCCTTCCCCCAGAGAAGACCGATGACGTGAGCATTATAAGTTTTGGCCATGGGTAAAACCTTCTCCAGGCGCTCCGGCTGAAGGGAGACGGAATTGATCAGGGCCTTGCCTTTATGGACCTTCAGGCCCGCCTCCATGGCCCCGGGGTTCGTGGTATCCAGAGAGAGAGGTTTATTCACCGTCCCTTGGACCATCTTTACTAACCAATCCATCACTTCTTCGCCAGCCTTGCGCGAAGGGCCGATGTTCAAATCCAGGTAGTCGATCCCGACCTTTTCTTGATGCTTGGCCATCTCCAGGATGGGCTCAGCCCGCCGTTCTTTGAGGGCGGGACCGATTGTCTTGGACATGATGTTGATATTCTCACCGACACATACGACCATCTTTGCCCTCCTTTGAAAAAACAGCGATCAGCTATCAGCGGTCAGCAGTCAGCAAGAAAAGCAAAAATTTTTAGCTGATCGCTGAAAGCTGAACGCTGACAGCTTTTTCATTCTGGTTTCCACATCTTGAGGTACGCCGGGATATGCCCTGCTTCTCTCGGCCCGATGAAAATCTTCCAGTCTGGCAGTTCCTCCTCCAGCTCCCCGCTGATGACGGCTGCGTACCCCGGGATGATCAACTTGCGGTGTTTCACCTTATTAGCAATCCCGCACTTTTTCACAAAAGGCCCGATGACGTCGGCGCCGAATTTTCCCGCCGCCCAGGCGGTCATGACCGACAACCCCTCGGTGTCTTTGACCAAAAGCCAGCTGGGGATGCGGCTTCCTTCAATCTCTCCCGAGACGATGAAGTAGGTCAAGGAGAAGTTGGAAGTCACCAGAACCGGCGAGTTCTCTCCCGGCCCGCCAATTTCATAAATTCCCTCCGTAGTGGCCATCGGACGCTGGGGATCGGTAAAAATATTCATCCGCTCCACTAAGAGGGGAAAGAGGCTGTGTCCCTCGAGGTCGGAGAGGACCACGATCCCGCCGTATTTGGCCACAAACATGGACGCCAGGAGGGCCTCTTTCATCGGGTCATTGGTCATTTCACACGGAAAGGTAATCGTCGGAAATCCCAGCGGGCGAAATTTCTTGACCAGAGCTGAACGCCGGATGATGATGTGATCTTCCAGCGCCTTGCGAGCCGTGCGCGCCCCGGAATCCAGAACCAAATCCTTCAAGCCTGCGGCAGTCAGTTTCGTCGTCAGTTCAGCCAGTTCGTCCAGGTTCCCCGCCTTCACAGCCAGGGGGGCAGAAATCTCTTTAGCCAGCCCCGCCATGGCCTCGGCATTTGCTTTGGTGGCAGCGTAAAGCAGGGGTTTGCGGTCTGCTATGGCTTTCGCTCCAGCGCTCAGCACCTTGGGGTCTTCGCTGATCAGTACGACTCCTTTGCCGTCGAGCTTTTCTTTCACCTTTTTTACCAGGGCTTCAAACTTAGCCGGGTCCCCTGATTCCCCCTTGACGGCCACGAGGTCAGCCTGAAGGATAAGGCCCACTCGCTCAAACTTCAGCTCATGCAACTTCTGCAAGCGGCCATCCACTTCCGCATCGCTCATCTCGTCGGAAACAAGCACGGCAATTCCTGTAGGGCTGACGAACCGTTTCTCGTGGCGGAACATGACTGTCTCGCCGCCGATCTTCAGCGCCTTATCCCCCGCGCCAATAATCAGGGGGCGAATGGGGGGAGCGGAAGCTTCTTCCAATGCCGCCTTGGCCTCCTCCGATACATACGGGCAGGCCGACAGTTCAGCCTGGCCGGCAGCCAGTTTCATGGCGAAGGCCAGGCAGGTGGGAACGCCACATTCGCCGCAGTTGGTCTTGGGAAGCTTTTTGAAAATTTCAATTCCGGTCAGGGCCATCTTTTTCTCCTTTTCAAAGAAGCGATCAGCTTTCAGCAGTCAGCTTTCAGCCAATACAAAGAATCTCTTAGCTGATTGCTGAACGCTGAAAGCTGTTTTTTCAAAACAACGATGGCAGGGAAAGAGCTGGATGCCCTTTTTCCGTCAGGAAGGGAAGAATTTCATCTTCCGTCGTCCCGATCGTCTCATCGGCGATCATATCCGGGAAGTTGGGGATGCCGATCTCCTCCGAGCGCTTCTTCAGGCGCCCCATGATCTCCTCTTTCAGCATCTTGGGCATCCAGACCAGGCGCTTGATGCCCCCATCAGCCATGATGAACTTCTTGCTGTTGATGTAGTGCTTGCTATGGCCGACAAAACCCGGAGTTACCGAACCCCCACCCACCGAGCCAGCCAGGGTGGTGAACTTCATCCCGCAGGGGGTCATGCCCGTGTAGTCGCGGTTGACGGTCATAATCCCGTTGCACATGGGGAGAACTGCGGCAATGCATTCAAAGCACCCGCAAGAGGTCATGGGGTCACTCATGATGCTGTAGGCATTGTATTTCTCGACCTTCTGCCGGGAAGCTTTGAAAACGAAAGCGTTCACTCCCTTCCACTGCCCGAAGAGCGGGTCGATGACTTCTCCCTTGGGCACGGGCTGGTTGGGTCCTGTGGGATTGATTTCGTTGGAGGCCTTGCCATCCAGCCAGTTATAAGCCCCGCATAGCCCGGTCCGCTCTGGGGTGATGATGCACACATGGTTGGGAGCGAAGGACTGGCAGAGGGTACAGGAATAGAATATCTCCTCGCTCTCGTCGGTCATGCCCTCGATGCGGGCATCGCGTCTCCGGTAAATGTTGCGGGCTTGCTCCAGGATCTGCTTTACCTTGGCCTCATCCGTATAAATCTTCACCTGCACTTTGTCGAAAATGGTCCCAAAGTCCTGATGATACTTGGCATGGATGATGTCCCCCAAGTGTCTCAGAGCGAACCCTTTTTCCACGGCTCCTTTGCCAATCCGAATCCAGGCAATGTCCCGCTGCCCGATGTGCATGACGCCCTGGGCATAATTGATCAGGTGATGGATCTGCCGCTCCAGGATGGGCTCGAAATCCTCCTGCATTTGCCGGCCAGCTACTTCCGCCACGATAGCCAGGGGAAGTTGGGCTGGGGCTTTTACATCCTTAACGTCCGGGCCGATGACTTCCACCTTCCCGTCTTCTACTTCCCTCATATCTCGGGTCGTTGTCCACTCGCAAGTGATGCTTCGCCCGCCTCCACACTCCAGGTAAATGTCTTCCCCGCGGATGCGTTCGCCTTCGAAAGCTGGCCCATAAGCCACGGGCACGGGAACTTTGGCCACAGTGACCTTCAACCCCCGGACCTCTACTGATTTCTGAACAAGCTGGTCGTGGGGAATGTTGGAGACCACGTGCTCGTAGGTGCAGATTCCCGTGGGTAGGACCTGAGGAATGGGTGTGTCCGCAATGACCGGGAACCCCCAGTTGATCGCTCCCGCGCCGTTGGCATACCATTCGTCTGTCACAAACCCCAGGGGCAGCGCAAACGCGAAGACCCGGTCTTTGTTGTAGATCAGGATCTTCCGGTAGTCCCCGGGAGCAATGCCCCCGAAAGACATGGCTGCCCGGGTGGCAAAGCCCATGGCGAAAACAGTTGCCGTGTAGTCCGGGCCGAAAGATACCAGACGCGTCGGCCAGCCGATCTGTACGCCTGCCTCCACGAGCTGCTCGGAGAAGCGCTTTCCGTCGTTATCCGCGGCCATGAAAACATAAAGGTTCTTCTCCTGGAGTTCCTGAGCGATCTTGGCGGCTATTTCCTTGGTGGGCGCGGCCCCCAGGATGGCTGCAAATCCCGGGGCTGTCCCATCCACAAACTCAATACCCCGCTTTCTCAGGATGATGTCGTCCGCCGCTCCCATCCAGATGTTCTCTGGCGTGGGGTCCTCGCCCCTTACGTAGAAGTTAGGGTTCTCGAGATAGCGAACGGCCTCGATGATTTCTTCGGCAAAGAAGGTGGCCATTCCAGCATCCAGGGCCGGAGCCAGGTAGGGAAGCCACACTTTTTCTTTCACGAGAGGAGGAATGAGCGCTTTGCATCGCTGCAAAACAGGCTCCATATCGCCCAAGGTTTTCACGGGAATTCCGAGAATCCCGTAGATGATGGGCAGGTAGTACCCAGTATTGGGGAACCCGACCTCCTGACCCGGGCCCCACTTCTCCAGGGCCTCCTGGTATTTCTTTTCCGCCCGCTCCAGAATCTTATGGGCTCCTCGAATCGCTGCAGCTGCTATGATCTTAGACACGTTTAATCCTCCTTGGGAAAAAAGTTCGGAGTTCGGAGTTCAGAGTTCGGAGTAGAACCTTTTCTCAGAACTCCGAACTCATGACTCCGAACTAAATTTCTCATTCAGACTGATTCGAGCTCTCGCCGCATGGCCATGTCGTAAAGGACTCGCTCGCGCTTCTTGTCCAGGCCGAGAGCCGCCCGCTTTTTGTCGATGTGGGCAATCATCATTTGGGCCGCTTTCAAAGGATCTGGCTCAAAAGCCCACTTGCCACCGACGATCTCCTCCATTTCCTCAAACAGGAGCTTGCACATCTCCTCGCTTCCAGTGATGGGGAAGGTCGTCCCGAACACTGTGAAGACCCCTGAGGCCACAAAGTACTGACCGATGGCGATGGCTTTCTCGCTCATCCATTCCGGGGCCGCTCCCGCAGCAGGCAGGTCGCTGATGTCATCGCCCAGCCCGCCATCCTTGACCACGGCCGTGGCCGCCATCAAGATCCGGCTATTGTCCACGCAGGCGCCCATATGCAAAACGGGTGGGATGCCCACGGCCTCGCAGACTTCGGCCAAGCCCGCCCCGCAGTACTTAGCGGCGGCTTCCGGCGTCAGCAGGCCGGCCTTGCCGCAGGCCATAGCCGAACACCCGGTGGTCAGGACGATAACATTGTTCTTGATCAATTCTTTGATCATCGTCAGGTGGGCGCTATCGTGCATCGTCCGGCAATTATTGCAGCCGACCACGCCGGCCACGCCCCGAATCCGGCCATTGATAATGTTGTCGTTCAGGGGACGGTAGGAAGCCCGGAAAAGCCCGCCCAATAGGTAATTGATGGTTTCATGGCTGAATCCCACCACCATCTCATGACTCACCGATGGAATCTGAATCGGCTTCCCTTGGCGATTGGGGAAATTATCTATAGCCTCCCGCAGAATCTTCTTAGCTACATCCGGGCCATGGTGTTCATCAAACTCGATATGCATGGCCCCCTGCATCTTGGCCCGGGGGTTTGTGGTGATGACCTTGGTGTGATAGCATTTGGCCACGTCGGCCAGGGACTGCATTTCACACTGGACGTCCACCACCATGGCATCGACTGCCCCTGTGACAATGGCCAGTTCCTGCTGGAGGAAATTTCCAGCCACAGGGATTCCATGGCGCATCAAAACTTCGTTGGCCGAGCAGCACATCCCGGCCAGGTTGATGCCTTTTGCTCCTTTGGATTTCGCATAGGCCTGTATCTCTGGGTCCTGCGAAGCTGCCACGAGGAGTTCGGGCAACAGGGGTTCGTGACCATGCATCACTACGTTCACCTGGTCTTCCTTAAGGACCCCCAGATTGATCCTTCCCAAAATGGGCACGGGGTTGTTAAAGAGAATGTCCTGGAGTTCCGTGGAGATCATTGACCCTCCCCAGCCATCAGCCAGAGCGCATCGTGATCCCTGCAGGAGCAAATTCCGATAATCCTGGTCCACTCCCATGTGCGTTCGGTGCATCAATTCCACAACCTCCCGGTCGATGCCCCGCGGGGCGATGCCCAGTTTTCTCCAGATTTCTTGCCGTTTCAGGGGAGCCCGTTTGAGGAAGATCAGCTCTCCTTGCTGTTTTCCGAACTCAGCCAGCAGCTTCTCCCCCACCTCGATGGCAATTTCCTTCTTAGACCGCTCCCCGATATCGATGCCCAGGTCCAGCGCCACCTGGTAGAGCTTTTGTTCGTCCTTTATCTCATAGCCAGGCACTTGTCCCTTGGCTGTGGCCAAGAAAAGCTCGGCCACGCCCCGGGAGTGGTCCGAGTGGGCAGACGTCCCGGCGGCAATCATGCGCACGAAATTCCGCGCCGCGATGGTTTCGGCCGTAGCTCCGCAGACGCCTCGCCTCTTGGCTTTTTCCGCCTCGCTCTCGGCCTTCTTCTTGGGGGCAGGAACCCGGCAGGGTCCCATCGCGCAATGTTTGCAACAACTTCCTTCCGCTCCGATAGGGCAAGGCTTCATCTCCTCCGCCCGATCAAAAACGGTACTCACTCTGTCGGTTTTCGCTTTCGCCAGCATCTCCAGAGTGGCTCGATCCACGCTTTTCTCTTCTGCCATTGAAATAACCCTCCTCCTTTTT
>CAYQWO010000119.1:0-9097 GCA_964421095.1 uncultured Syntrophaceae bacterium | reverse complement strand
GAGATAGTTGACAAAAATGCTTAAGTATAATATTTTTAAATAAGAATTCTCTCGGGGAGGGGGTATGACTTCCAAAAAGATCGTTCTTCATTTTTCCAAAGAGAACTGGAACAAGCCTATCGTCTATAGATTGGTCAAGGATTTCAACCTGAGTTTCAACATCCTCAAAGCCAACGTTCTGCCGCGGCAGGAAAGCTTCATGGTTCTGGAGTTGAGCGGGCCGAAAGCGGATTTTAAACGGGGGCTGGAATACCTGGCCGAAGCGGGCGTGGGCGTTGAACCGATCGAGAAGGACATTGCCCGGGACGAACAAAAATGTACCCATTGCGGAGCCTGCACGGCGGTTTGCCCCACCGGCTCCCTATCGATCAACCGGAAGACCATGGAAGTTCTCTTCGATTCGGCCAAGTGTAGCGCCTGCGAGCTTTGCATCAAGGCCTGTCCTCCCCGGGCCATGGAATCCCGCTTTGAGTAAGGGCGAGAATCTTCCTGAGAAAGGGGGGCTTTTCCAAACCAGATTCATCCGGTTTATGAATTAGGGCTGGAAAGACTATCCGATTGCGGGAGGCGGAATGCAGATTTCGTCATTAAAATCTGAAATCCGCAATCCGAAATCCGCAATTTGAACGTTTTCTTCGTTTTTGCCTTTGGCGTCCTTTCTGAAGAAGCCCTCTTTCTCCGGTGAATCAGCAGGAAAAGAACCAGGAATATTGGAGGAGCGAAATTATGCGCCGGGTTTACATGGATCACAATGGCACGACGCCGGTTCATCCGGAGGTCTTAGAGGCCATGATGCCCTTTTTCAAGGATCAGTTCGGGAATGCTTCCAGCGTCCATTGGGCCGGGCGGGAAGTGAAGAAATACTTAGACGAGGCCCGGGAAAGGGTGGCTGGTCTTTTGAATGCCCTCCCCGAGGAGATCGTCTTTACCGGCTGCGGAACGGAGAGCGACAACATGGCCATTAAGGGTGTGGCCTTTGCCCTGCAAGACAAAGGGCGCCATATCATCACCACCCAGGTGGAGCATCACGCGGTTTTACATACCTGCCAGTTTTTGGAGAAAATGGGCTACGAAGTTACTTACCTTCCGGTGGACGGTGAGGGGTTGATTGACCTGGAGGACTTGCGCCGTTCGATCAAGGACCAAACGATCTTGATTACCATCATGTTCGCCAATAACGAGACCGGCACGATTTTCCCGGTGCAGGAGATTGGCCAGATTGCCCGGGAGAGGGGGGTCATCTTTCATACAGACGCTATACAAGCTGTCGGGAAGCTTCCGATCGATCTGCAGCACTTGCCGGTGGATATCCTTTCCCTCTCCGGCCATAAGATTTATGCTCCGAAAGGGATCGGAGCTCAGTACATCCGTATGGGAACGAAGTTGATGCCCCTCATCCATGGGGGCGGCCAGGAACGAAACCGACGGGCCGGAACCGAAAACATTCCCTACATCATTGGCTTAGGGAAAGCCTGTGAAATCGCTCGCCGGGATTTCCAAAAGCGCTATGACCATCTTTTGGTCTTGCGGGACCGTCTCCAGCAGGGCATCCTCAGTCAAATTGCCCACGTGCGGGTAAACGGGCACCCGACAAGACGACTTCCCAACACCCTCAACCTGAGTTTCTTGTATATCGAGGGAGAATCCTTGCTGTTGAATCTGGACTTAGAAGGAATCGCCGTCTCCTCCGGTTCAGCTTGTACCTCCGGTTCTCTGGATCCTTCCCATGTACTCTTGGCCATGGGAGTCCCGCCGGAAGTCGCCCAGAGCGCCATTCGCTTTAGCCTGGGGTGGGCAAACACAGAAGAGGATGTGGATTACTTGGTAGAGGTGCTGCCGAGGATCGTAAAGCGGCTTCGGGATATGTCGCCGCTGTATCAGAAGCATCTGGCGAGTGCAAAATAGATTTTTTCACCACAGAGATCGCAGAGTACACTGACGGCGTTCTCGGCGAGCTCTGCGGTGCATGTTTGGGGTGAATCGATGGTACTGGGAGAGAAGGGGCGCGTGGTCGTGGCCATGAGTGGGGGGGTGGACAGTTCCACAGCGGCAGCCATCTTGAAAGCTGAAGGGTACGAGGTCATCGGCCTGACCATGCACCTATGGGATCAGACGCAAGATGGGCAGGGAAAATTTGGCCGCTGCTGCTCCCCGGAAGACATCTACGATGCCCGGCGGGTGGCTGACCAACTCGGAATCCCTCATTACGTAATCAACCTCCGCCAGGCCTTCGAAAGCGAAGTGGTTGATTATTTCGTCGATGAATACCTGAAAGGCCGAACCCCAAACCCCTGCGTGCTCTGCAACGAGCGGATCAAATTTGGCCTCCTGCTGCGCAAGGCGGAGGAACTGGGAGCCAAAGCACTGGCCACAGGGCATTACGCCAGGATTGATTTCGGCTCCCCGGGGAAAAAGAATGAGCCCCGGAGGTATTTACTCCTTCGCGGAAGGGACCGAAGCAAAGACCAGTCCTATTTCCTTTTTTCCATGACCCAGGAACAGTTGAGCAAGGTCTTATTCCCCTTGGGAGAAAAATCCAAGGCCGAGGTTCGGCAGCAGGCCTTGGGCTTGGGGCTACGGGTCGCCCAGAAATCGGAGAGCCAGGAGGTTTGCTTTATCCCGGACGATGATTACCGAAGCTTTGTGGAAAAAAGAAAAGGAAAAGAAATTTCTAAACCCGGGGCGATTGTCGATCGACAGGGAAAGGTGTTGGGCCTGCACCGGGGTCTTCATTCTTACACCATCGGACAGCGCCGGGGTCTGGGCATCGCCGCCCCCCATCCCCATTATGTTCTGGCATTGGACATCGAAGGAAACCGCGTTGTGGCGGGAACCAAAGAAGAGCTCATGACCAACGGCTTGGTGGCGGGAAGAGTGAACTGGATCTCTTTTCCCAAACTGGAAGGGAAAATAGAAACCCTGGTACAGATCCGCTACCGCCACCCTGGATTCCTGGGGCTCGTCTCCCCCCTGGAAGAAGGAAGGGTGAGAGTGGATTTCCAAAGGCCTCAGAGGTCGGTTACTCCGGGTCAGGCCGTGGTTTTTTACCAGGGGGACGAGGTTTTAGGCGGAGGATGGATCGAAAAAGCCCTCTGAAGATCGCCCTGGCTACCTTGGGCTGCAAGACGAATCAGAGCGATGCAGCTTCTCTGGCGTCCGAGCTTGTGTTCCAGGGGCATGAAATCGTCCCTCTGTCGGAGGCCGCCGATGCTTACATCATCCATACGTGCACGGTAACGCATAAGACCGACTACCAATCCCGGCAGCTCATCCGTCAGGCCATCGCCAAGAATCCCGGGGCACAAGTTATCGTAACGGGTTGCTACGCCCAGGTTTCTCCAGAACCTCTTCTGGCCATTCCCGGGGTGGATTTTGTCGTAGGAGTCAGTGAGCATGAGAAAATTCCCGGGATTTTAGGTTCAAGAACAAAGCTCAAGGAAACCTGCCTCCTTTCATCTACGGTAGAAGGACAGCGGTGCTTTGATGACCGGAGACTTCCCCTGTTTTCCGAACGTACCCGGGCCTATCTTAAGGTTCAGGATGGTTGTAATGCTTTCTGTTCCTACTGTATCGTCCCCTATGCCCGGGGCAGAAATCGCAGCCTTCCTTTAGAGCGCGCGGTCTCCAAAGCTCGCGGCCTATTCTTCCGCGGGTTCAAAGAAATTGTCCTTACGGGGATCCATCTGGGGACCTACGGAGAAGATCTCGTCCCCGCCCATTCCCTACTGAACCTGCTGCAGGCGCTGGAGGGGGAAAGCATGGATATGCGGGTGCGTCTGAGCTCGGTGGAGCCGACAGAGTTGACTCCGGCCCTGATCGATTTTCTGGCGGGCTCGAAAAAGGTTTGCCCTCACCTGCATATCCCGTTGCAGAGCGGAGATGACGGAATCCTACAGAGAATGAACCGAAATTACTCCGGCGCCTTCTTCGAAACTCTGGTGAACCATCTCGTCCGGGCCATTCCGGACCTGGCCATTGGCAGCGATGTGATCGCCGGCTTTCCCGGAGAAGACGAAAGAGCCTTTGGAAATACAGTAAACCTGATTGCACGACTCCCCATCGCTTACCTGCATGTCTTTCCCTTCTCTGCGCGGAAGGGGACGCCGGCTGCAACTTTCTCGGGACAGGTCTCTTCCCAAGTTATCAAAGCCCGCTGCCAAACCCTGCGGGAATTGGGGGAAAAAAAGCGGAGAACTTTTTATGGTGCTTTCCTGGGTCGAAAGCTAAAGGTTCTGGTCGAGAGCAAGAGGGATCGCGGGAGTGGGTTGCTGAAGGGCTATTCGCGGAATTACATTCCGGTCCTCATCCGGGCCGGGGATGAGCATATCCACCAGGAGTTGGAAGTAGGTGTGGTGGAAGTTTGCGGGGAGAAGGTTTTCGGTAAAGTTCTTTCGCCACAGAGGACACAGAGATTGATATGCTAAAAAACAGTGACAAGCAACGAATTGGAAGCTTGGCACCTGTTTTTATTTATTCCTCAGCCATCAATCATTTCTATTTACTGTTTTTATAACTCTGTGTTCTCCGTGTGCTCGGTGGCTAAATTTTATTATGGATGAAGAACGAAAAAAGGCGCTCAAGGCGCTGCAAAAAAAGATCCACTATCGCTTCAAATCTCTCGACCTCCTCGATCAGGGGCTGCGGCATAAGTCTTTCGTCCATGAGAACCTCGAGGGCGACAGGCAGGACAATGAACGGCTGGAGTTTATGGGCGATGCCATCTTGGACTTAGTCATCAGCCATCTGATCATGGAGCGTCATCCTGAGTACGCTGAGGGAAGTCTTTCGCGGCTCAGGGCGGCGGTAGTCAACGAGGCTCGTCTGGGCAAGATTGCCCGTGAACTTGCTTTGGGGGAATATTTGTTGTTGGGAAAGGGCGAGGAGATGACCGGGGGCCGGGGGAAAAACTCAATCTTGGCCGCTTCCCTGGAAGCTCTGCTGGCTGCGGTTTACCTGGATGGAGGTTATAAGAAGGCTTTCGAGGTAATCTCTCAGCTTTTTTCTTCCCATCTGGAAGTGGCTGAGAAGGAAGGATTCTACCAGGACTTTAAGACCAAGCTGCAAGAGGTGTCCCAGGAGACCCTCAAGGCCACACCCCGGTACTTGCACGTCAAGGAATTTGGGCCGGACCACGAGAAAATCTTCGGCGTCAAAGTTCTGATTCAGGAAAAAGTGGTTGGGGTAGGAGCCGGAAAGAGCAAGAAAGAAGCGGAGCAGAGGGCGGCCAAAAGAACTCTCCAGAAGCTCCAGCTTCTTTTGCAGGGGAGAAATGACTGAAGAAGAGAAAAGCGGGTTCAAATCTGGGTTCATTTCCCTCATCGGCCGGCCGAATGTGGGCAAGTCCACCCTTCTTAACCTCCTTTTAGGGGAGAAGATCGCCATTGTATCCGACAAACCCCAGACCACGCGGAACAGAATCCTGGGAATCAAAAACCACCCCGAGGCGCAGATCGTCTTTTTGGACACCCCGGGCATTCATCGGGCCCGTTCCAAGCTCAACCATTCCATGGTTAAGGCTGCCTTAGCCACCTATAATGAAGTGGATGGAATCTGTTTCCTCATCGAGGCGAACCGCCCCTTCAATGATGAAAATGATTTCATCTTGGAAACCCTGAAAAAAGTTGAAAAGCCCGTTCTTTTGGCCATCAACAAAATAGATTTAGTTCCGAAGGGCGATCTTCTTCCAATCATGGATCAATATTCCCGCTTGCGTCCTTTTGAACAAATCATTCCCATCTCCGCGCTTCTGGGGGAAGGTGGGGAAGTCCTGTTGGCCGGCATGGTCAAAATTCTTCCCGCGGGACCGAAACTTTTCCCCGAAGATATGATCACTGACTTGCCGGAACGTTTCCTGGCTGCCGAGTTGATCCGGGAAAAAGTCTTCCTCCTCACCCGCGAAGAGGTCCCTTATGCGACGGCCGTGGTGGTCGAGCAGTTCAAGGAGCGAGAGGAAAAAAACCTGGTGGTTATCAAAGCGACGATTCAAGTAGAAAGGAAATCTCAGAAGGGAATCCTGATCGGAGAAAAAGGCCGGATGCTCAAGGAGATTGGCTGCCAAGCCCGCGAGGAGATTGAGGCCTTGCTCGGAGCGAAGGTCTTTTTAGAACTCTGGGTGAAAGTGGAGGAAAACTGGCGGGAAGACCCCGGGGCCCTGCGGCGTCTGGGGTATCAATGAAACAGGGGTTTGAGGCGCAATTTTTCAGGCATCCAACGGCTCGACCAACCAAGGAAAGGCTGAAAGTTTTGGTCGTGGTCTTCCGCTAAAAAAATAAATAATTTCTCTGAGTTAAAAAGTATTTAGGGTAATTCTTTACCTACGGCACGATTAGGAATAGATCGCTATAGCAGGTTCCGCAGAGAATTTCTGTTTGAGCTTTACGGAAAGTTATGCTAAAAAATGGAGGAAATTGACTAATTTTCCCCCACGAGGGCTTTAGCTATTCATTTAAGTGGCCGATATAATTGTATCATTAACCAAATTTGGGTTGATGGATTCACCGGATGAAATCTGAAGAACTTCTGAATCTCTTACAGAATATCGGCAAAGATCCCTCCCGTTTGATCTTTGAGGACGAGCTCACCGGTATACATAATCGCCGTTTTCTACTCAATTATTTTCAATACAAAGTCTCCTGGGACGCCTTGGAAACCCATCCCCTGTCGCTGATCATGATGGACGTGGACCATTTCAAGCAGATCAACGACACTTACGGCCATCAGGTGGGCGACCAAACGCTAATCCGGGTTGCGGTTTTGCTTAAGGAAATGGCCGGAGAGGAGAGCTTAGCCATTCGGTATGCCGGCGACGAATTCATGATTCTCATGCCTCAAAAGGAAAAGAAGGCGGCGCTCCAAATGGGCGAATTCCTTCTCCAGAAGGTCCGTGAGCACCCCATGCGCATTGGCGAGATCGATCAGCAGAAAAATGGTGATTTGCGCATCAGCTTCAGCATGGGGATTGCTTCCGCGCCGGAGGATGCGCAAACTGGTAAGGGCTTAATCGAAAAGGCGGATACGGCGCTCTATTATGCGAAGAAAAGCGGACGGGATCGTCTGGCCAACGCTGCAGAAATCGCCCCTCAAGACGTATTTCCCAAAGCCGCGCTTTACCAATTGGAAAGGGAAAAAATTGCCGGCCGCAGGCAGCAGCTGACTTTGGTATCTGACCTCCTGAAAAAATTCAGCCATGGGCAAAACCAATTCCTGATTGTCGAAGGCCCTGACGGGATGGGCAAAACCACCTTCCTGGAAACCCTTCGCCGCAACTTGGCCGATAACAGGATGATCCGGCTGGCCAAGGTGGGTGGAAGCATTCAAGAATTGTTCAGCCCTTATTATGTGACCACCAAGATTCTGGTTGAGCTTCTGAACCTGCGCGCGGATGGAGGGATGGGAGTCTTGGAGAAATTGAGCGCCAAGGAGATCGCCTATCTGGCCAAAATCCTTCCCCAATTGGAGGGCATGGTGCAAGTCCCATTGGAGGATGAACCCAAAGCGCTTCGGGAGGGTATTTTTAGCACCCTCATCCATTTTATTCCTCAAGTCATCGAGGCGCATCCTCTTGTACTGCTCATCGATGATTTGGAATTCATCGACGAGGCCTCTCTGATCTTCCTGCGGCAACTTTTCCTGAGTCGGCAAATTCCCTTGTTCATATGTGGCACTTCCCCGGACCCGCGAGAGATCAAACTGGAACAGCAGGAGATCCCCCTGGATACTTTTTATGCGGTTTACCATCAAGAATTAGAAATTCGTAAGATCAGCCTCACGCCCTTGACCGCCGCCGACATTGCCGACCACCTGCATGGGGCCTTTCCGCAAATCACGGTCCCTCCAGATTTCGAAAAGCATCTGGAGCAGATTACTCACGGGAATCCCCTATTCCTGGGAGAGATTCTACACCAGCTGGTCATGGAGCGGAAAATTACTTTGCTGGGCCAGCAATGGGTCATCGAACCATTGGCCATCGAGGATTTGCCGAAATCCCTGGAAGCGATCATCAACCAGAAGATCACTGGTCTGGATGAGGACAGTCGTCGGTTGCTCTACCAGGCCTCCATCTTCGGTGAAAATGTCCCCTTAAGCCTTCTCACCGGGGGCTCAGAAAGACAAGAGGCCCAGGTCCTCGAGTTCGTCGATCAGGCGACGGCCCAGGGGCTGATCCGGTCAGATTTTCAGTTAAATGACGAGACCATCCGCTTTCGCGGGAAACGCGTCCTGGATATCACGGACCGGGATATCGAACCGGAACAGAAGCGGAAGCTGCACGACCGCATCGCTAACTACCAGGAAACTCTCTATCAACGGCGCCTCTTACTTTCCGCTGCCCCTCTGGCTTATCACTTCCAACGCGGGGGTAACCCCGAAAAAGCCAGAATCTACGAACAATTCCAAGCCGGGTCTAACGAAAAGATCTTCAATTCCCAAGAAGCAAGCCTATATTCTGCGGAGGCTGGAGGAGGAATCGGCTTCCCCACGACCCCCCTGGATGAGCCCAGTTTGGCTCTTGTTCCTACACTCATTCGCTGCCTGCTCACTTCCCTGCGGAACATCAAACTCTATCCTCCGGGGAGCGAATCGGTGGTGAGCGCAATTCGCCAGGTGAAAGAAGCGATCGACCCGATCTTGGCCAAAAATGAAAGCCTGGCAATCTTTAAGGTCAAGCAAGCCCTAATGATCAATGGACAGGAGATACTTGTCAGCGAATATAAAATGGCCGTGGGAGAATTTTCAAAGCTTTTGGATCGGATCCAGCTTCAAGGAATTGTTTTTTACCAGGGCCTCACTGATAATGAGATCGAGGTTTTCGTAGAATCCCTCAGCCGCATCAAGCCCCAATTGATCGACAAGGATTATTGGCGGCGTTTTTCCGCCGAACATCAGCAGCTGGTGCACGTTGATTTGAAACAGGTGCAATACGCTGTCAAGATAGGGGAAGATCGAGGGCCTGGATTGGAAGGAACCCCCCCGGAGAAAGGGCTGGCAGCGCCCCGGAAAGAGCTGTCCCAACTCATCATCGGGCAGCAAAAGCTGGACCGAGAGGAATGGGCTCAGGTTCCTGACATTATGCGGGCTCTGCTGAGCGCCGCCCGAAACA
>CAYQWO010000118.1:0-9132 GCA_964421095.1 uncultured Syntrophaceae bacterium | reverse complement strand
CCTTCACCCCACATCATCGGCACCGGCGGAGTAGCCTCCATGGAAGATGCGGTACAGATGATGATGTGCGGGGCAGACTCCATCGGGGTCTGCACCGAGACCATGATCCGCGGGTTCGGCTTTCTGGAGAAATGGATGAAGTCCCTGAAGGACTACATGCAAAAGATGGGCTTCCAAACCCCGAGAGATTTTCGGGATCTGCTCATCCAGGAGATTAAATCAGCCGCCGAGCTGACGGTTTGGGCCGGGTTGGCTCAGGTAGACCCTGAAAAATGCTCCTCCTGTGGGCTTTGCGTTGAGATCGGGCATTGCAACGCCATCGTCTTAACAGATGCCGCCGCGTCTATAGACTCGGACCTCTGTCAAGGCTGCTCCACTTGCCTTGACATCTGTCCGAAAGAAGCCATCTACATGGTGGCAAAATGAAGTAGCGATCAGCTATCAGCCTTAAATTTTAAGTACAAAGCTGACGGCTGAAGGCTGAACGCTGATTGCTTTTCTATCCGTGCACTACTCGATCGACAATCTTCTTGAACTCTTTCTCGGTCAGTAGCCCTTTCTTTTTGATCGAGGTTTCCTTCACTTTTAACACAATTGCTTCCCGCTGCTCCGGCGAGGCATCGGCACCTATTTTTTCCAGCCACTCGGCCACCGAATCGAGTCCGCTGCTTTTGCCCATGACGATCTCGATCGGCCGCTGGCCCACCAGCGAAGGAACGAAGGGCCCCAGTTCGAGCGGTTGCTCCTTTCGGCACCGCCGCACCCAGGCGGCCACAATCCCTGATTCCACATTCAGGAGCTTCTCCCCGACAATCGGCCGGTTGGCCGGGATCTCAGTTTTCGAGAGCTTGCGCACCAGTTTGGAGAGTTCAAAGAACTTCTCGGTCTTGATCCCGATGTTAAGGCCGTACATCGTAAGCAGGGCCAGGACTATATCCTCCATGGCGGCATTTCCAGCTCGTTCTCCAATGCCCGTAACAGTGGTATGGGCCACCGAACATCCTGCGGCCAAAGCCATCAGCGTGTTGGCCACTCCTAACCCGAAGTCGTCATGGAAATGTGGCTCCAGCGGTTTTTTTATGCGGGCGCGGATTTTTTTCACCAGGTTGGGAACGGCGTGAGGGGAACACACCCCGAACGTGTCCACCACGGCCAGGGCATCCATGTGCCCTTCGGTGGAAATCTTCTCGATCAAATCCAAAAACCAACCCATCTCGGCCCGGGAGGCATCGATGGGGAAAAAGACCGTGTATAATCCCAATTCCTTAGCCAGGAGGGTGGCCTCGATGGAAAGGTCGGCGGCCTTCTTCAACTCCCATCCATAGGCGTACTTGATGACGTGCTCACTGGAAGGAATCTCCACTACAATTCCCTTCACCCCGCACTCCTTGGCCAGCTTCACATCCGAGACCATACAGCGGGAGAAGGCGAAAATCTCTGGCCCAAAATTCGCCTGGACGATCTCCTTGATGGCCCTCTCATCCTCCTTGGACACGGCCGGCATTCCCGCCTCCACCCGATGCACCCCAGCCTCAGCCAAGGCTTTGGCGATCTTCAGTTTATCATCCAAGGTGTAAGCGATGCCCGCCTGCTGTTCGCCATCCCTCAGGGTGATGTCGTGGATTTTGATCTCTTTGGCCGGAGGAAAAGCAAATCCCGACGCGACTTCCGGCTCATAATTCCAGGGGCTCACAAACCATTTGTCCGTTTTCCAGGGTTGCTTCATTTTTGCTCCTTCCATTGTTAGGTTCTTTTCTTAAGAAGAATATAGGGGTCAAGGATTCAAGGGTCCAAGGGTTCTAGCCCAGTTTAAAAAGCATTTCACTTGACCCCTCGAATCCTGGAACCCTCGAACCGTTATTTCAGTCCCAGTACATCCTGCATGTCATAGAGCCCGGGGTTTTGTTTCACCACCCAGGCTGCGGCTCGTAGGGCGCCCCGGGCGAAGTTGTCCCGGCTGTGCGCCCGGTGGGTGACTTCCAGCCTCTCTCCCAGGCCGCCGAAGATCACGGTATGCTCACCAACAATGTCGCCGGCACGGATGGTCTGCATCCCGATTTCGGCCCGCTTCCTTTCCCCGATGATCCCCTTGCGCTCGTAGGTGCTCACCTGATCAAAGCTACGGTTCAACGCCTGGGCCAGAATCTGCCCCATTTTCATGGCCGTTCCGCTGGGAGCATCCTTCTTCATCCGGTGATGAGCCTCGACGACCTCCACATCGTAATCTTCTCCGAGGATTTTGGCCAAGTCGCCGATGACTTTGAACATCACGTTCACCCCCACGCTCATGTTCGGTGAAAGAACGCAAGGAATTTTTTGAGTCAAAGCCTGGACTTCCTTGATTTGGGATGCGGAGAATCCCGTAGACCCGATGACCGCGCTCTTCCCGTTCTCCGTGGCCACCCGCAGATTCTTCAGGGAGGATTCCGCGTTGGTAAATTCGATGACCACATCGCCGGAAGCGATGACTTCCTTCAGAGCCCCTGAAAGAGGAACGTTCCACTTGGCGAAACCGGCGATCTCCCCGGCATCACGGCCCAGGTATGGATGGTCCGGGCGTTCCACTGCCGCCGCGAGGTGAACATTGGGGGTCTCATGGATAGCCGCAATGACACGCATTCCCATCCTGCCAGACGCTCCGACGACAATTGCTCTGACGATATCTTTGCTCATAACCCCCCCTTGAAAAGGAAACTCGAAATCCGAATTTCGAAATTCGAACTATTATATTCGCCCCATGAACCCCGTATTATTTGTATGCTTCTTCCCAGAGGTTCCCTTCATACACCAAGCGTGTGTCGCCCTCGAGGAAAACGCGCTCGAACCCCTCTCCCTTGCGCTGGAAATAGACGTTCAAGACCTCCCCCCCGGTCGTCTCCACAGCCACCGGCGAATCAGCCAGTCCATGAGCCGCCGCGATCAGAGCCGAGGCCACGGCGCCGGTGCCGCAGGCCAGAGTTTCATCTTCCACGCCACGCTCATAGGTTCGAACCTTCAGATGCCCCCGATCGATGGACTGGACGAAGTTGGCGTTGGTCCCAGCAGGCTGAAAACGATCATGGAAGCGAATCTTTCGCCCTAAGTTCACTACGGGTACCCGGCTGGCTTCCTCCACGAATTCCACGGCGTGGGGCACGCCCGTGTTAATGAAGTGGAGAGGGTGTTCATCTCCGTCGATCCTCACCTTGAGGTCCAATTCCATTCCGGAGGGTTGGACCATCTGCAATTTCACCCGCCTTCCGTGAACCTCCGCTTCAATGATCCCCGCCCGCGTCTCAAAGGAAAGTCGTTCGGGAGCGATTCCCCGGAGTACGGCAAATCGGGCTGCGCAGCGCCCGCCGTTCCCGCACATTTCGGCCTCGCCGCCATCGGCGTTGAAGAAGCGCCAGCGGAAGTGCACGCGGTCCGACGGCTCGATGAGAATCAAACCATCCGCCCCCA
Organism: uncultured Syntrophaceae bacterium; assembly: GCA_964421095.1. Classification (GTDB taxonomy): domain Bacteria; phylum Desulfobacterota; class SM23-61; order SM23-61; family SM23-61; genus CAYQWO01. The sequence goes on along the minus strand of CAYQWO010000118.1, from coordinate 5,691 downwards.
CGGAAACTTTCCGGGTGCATACCCGGCGCACAAAATCTCCCAATTGATCGCCGTCTAAAATCCTCTGACGATTATCGATGAGGATGAAATCGTTCCCGCTACCGCTCATTTTAAAGAATGGAATTTTGATCATTATTTCTTCTCTGATAGGACGCCGATTTACGCAGATTGGCGCCGAGAAATATTTTTTAAATATTTAATATCCTGAGAATCTGCGTTTATCTGCGTCCAAAAAAATTCGTATTTTTAGGCTAAGAAATCGGGAATGAATTCCCCTTTGATCAGGTCGTCGTAATCCTCGCGCTGCCGGATGACATAAAAGCGATCTTTGGCCACCAAAACTTCCGAAGCGCGCGGGCGAGAGTTATAATTCGAAGACATGCTGAACCCATAAGCTCCGGCGCTCATCACGGCCAAAAGTTCCCCGGGCTCCGTCCTGGCCAGCTTTCGATCCTTGGCCAAGAAATCCCCCGACTCACAAATTGGCCCCACTACATCGGCCACGATCTCGGGGCGATTGTTCTGCTGCACCGGCTGAATTCTCTGGTAGGACCCGTAAAGACTTGGGCGGATGAGGTCGTTCATGGCGGCGTCCACGATGATAAAATTCTTTTCCCCGCCCTCTTTGGTATATAAGACCTGAGTCACCAGGATACCGGCGTTCCCCACGATCACCCGGCCGGGTTCCAGGATGAGGGTGCAGTCGATCCCGCTGAGCTCGCTCAGTAAAGACTGGGCATACTCCCGGGGATGCGGCGGCTCTTCTTGGTGATAGGTAATACCCAGCCCGCCGCCCAGGTCAATATATTGGATATGAATGCCCTCGGCCCGCAGCTTTTGGACCAGCTCCTTGATCCGCTGCACAGCTTCTATAAAAGGACCCATGTCAGTGAGCTGAGAGCCGATGTGACAGCTCACTCCGATGACCGTAACATTGGGTAGAGTATTCGCCAGCTGGTACTCCTCAATGGATCTCTGCATGTTGATCCCGAACTTATTCTTCTTCAATCCGGTGGAGACGTAGGGGTGCGTGTGGGGGTCTACGTCCGGGTTGACGCGCAAGGAAATGGGCGCTTTGGTGCCCATTTTGCCGGCGATGCGGTCGATGGCCACCAGCTCCTGCGAAGACTCCACGTTGAACATGAGGATGGGGAATTCCAGGGCATACTCAATCTCTTCCAGGCGCTTGCCGACCCCTGAATACACGATTTTGTTGGGCTGCGCGCCCGCCTTCATCGCCCGGAAGAGCTCCCCCCCGGAGACTACATCCACTCCGCCCCCCAGCCGGACAAAAATCCGGAGGATCGCCAGATTGGAATTGGCTTTTGCCGAAAAGCAGATTAGATGCTCCACCCTGGAAAAAGCATTGTCAAAGGCCCGGAAATGGTTTTCCAGGGTGTTCAGGCTATAGAGATAGAAAGGCGTCCCCACCTGCTGGGCAATGGCTTGAATGGGAAATTCCTCGCAGTAGAGTTGATCCCCGTGGTATTGAAAGTCGTGCATCCGGCTTCCTCACGCTGGAATAATTTTGAAAATATAACATGGATTTCAAATGAAGGTCAAAGCAAATTTGCCATCTCGAAAGAATAAATTCTAACTTATCTTAGAATAGCGCCCGCTACCAGGCCAAGAGGCCAAAGGGCCTTGGAAAATGGGAGGGGGCAGGCTAAGAAAGATTTCAATCAACAATCAAAGGGAGATAAAGATGAGGGGGACAATCCGCACCAGATTTTTCAAAGGAATAATTGATCCCTGAGAAAAGGTTGACACCGATGGAGGAAAAGAGGGGGAATTGAAAATTATACTTTTTCCATTTTTCCAATGATGACCCGTTTAAACGCCTCGACCACTTCAGGATCGAATTGTTTCCCGGCTTTCGATACGATTTCTTCCAGTGCCTGCCAGGGCGGCATGCCTTTGCGGTAGGGGCGATCGGTCGTCATGGCATCAAAAGCATCTGCGACTGCTACCACCCGAGCACCCAGCGGTATTCTTATTGTATTCCTATCGATTCCCTCGAGTGTGTCCGTGAAATACTTATGGTGGGCAAAAACAATGGGTACCACCTCCTTAAGGATGGCCCCCACAGAGGCAAGGATGGTTGCCCCCTTTTCGGTGTGGGCATTAATCAATTCCCGTTCGCTCGTGCTCAATTCGGCGGCCTTGCGCAGAATCTCGCCGCTGATCTCGATTTTCCCTACGTCATGCAGCAATCCCGACACATGAATGTTTTCCACCTCAGCCCTGGGCAATTCCATGGCGATGGCAATTTCCCGCGCCAAGCTCCCTACCCGGACAGAATGGCCTTGGGTGTACCGATCCGTCGATTCAAGATATTTGGAGAGGATCTCCAGAATGCCGATATAAGCTTCTTTCAGGTCCCGCAGTCGACGCTCATTCTGTTCGTATAGGGTCCCTACCACGACGCTTGCGAGAATAAGAAACCCGCCCCATGAGGAAAGCTTGGCAAATTTGAAAATAAATAGCCGCTCCATAAAGAAGCGCTCGGGAAAAAGCAGGGCAAAGATCAGTACCGCCAGAACGGATAAGACGGCGGAAAGTACCCCAATCCGGCGTCCCAGGAAATAGCTGGCAAAAAGCACCGGAAGGTAATAAAAATTAAGGACAACCGACTTTTCGGCAATATAGTACGTTCCCAATAAGGCAACCCCGAGGATGACCACAACCAGAATCTTTTCAAAATACTTTACGACAAATTGCTTGATATTTTCCATATTTCTCTGCCTCCTCTCACCCCCTCAAGTATTCATCCGCATCCCCCGGGAAAAACTATTATTATTTTTTATCTTATCGGATAAATTCAAGAAACCTTAAATATTCAACATGCTCTTGATCTGATGGCATCGGCAATTTTCAGGAAAGGGTATAACCCTGGGCTGGAAGGCTAAAAGGAGAATCGAAATTCAGGGACCGCCCTCTCTCAATGGAGAAATTTAGGGGCATCCCCTTTCTAATTGTAATCGGAATAATTCCGAAATAGAATAATCGGGGGAAAGAGAATTTTGAGGCCATTGAATTTCAAGAGGAAGAAAAATGAACCAAAAATTTTTGGTGGTATTTATCCTGCTCTCCCTGGCTTTGGGGTGTGCTGGGCTGGAATCCTTGGAAGTGCGGGAAAGAATTTATGGAAAAGAAGTTCCGGTAATCACTCAATCCTTCGCTTCTAAGCAAATGAGACCCGGTGATACCTGGAAGGTCTATTTGAACGCCTCTGACCCGGATGGGAACATGAAGTACATCGTCTGCACCATTCAACAGCCGGGGGTAGGAGTTTATTCTCCAAGCTATACAAGGATCAAAGAAGAGAATCGGAAAGAACTGTCTGGTTACATCTATCTGAACACCGTAAGCCCAGGTAAACTGCTGAATTTTGTCAACCTGACTTTGACTGTTCACATCCAGGATAGGGCCGGTCATTTCAGTCAGCCGGCGATCTTTCCCTTATCCTTCCATGCCCGCTTCATCCAGGAAGCGCCTCTCCAGGGGGTCTTCAAAGAGCAGGATTTGGGGCCCATTATGATCACACTGCGCGCCGGCAGGCGCGGCTAATTAGGGGTTTGATTTTTAGAGCTCGAAGGCAAACCTACGGAAGCCCATTAGGATGTAAATGGGACGGTCCTGTTTAGACGTATTTCAGGGCGTTAAGGCCCCATTGACAAGTAAAATTTCCTAGGCTGAGATGATCTATGAGGGATGGATAAAATTAGCGGTGATACGGTGAGGCGGAAGATTTTGTGGTGTGCGGCGTTTTTTTATACTTGGGCGATTTTTTTACTGCGGGCCGGCTTTTCTTTTTGGGATCGTCGACCCCGATTTTGCTCTTCTTGTACCTTGGATCACTCGGCGTATTGGTATAGTGGACCACTCCATTCTTGTCCACGTATTTATAGACCTGGGCCGGGATTTGGGCATGAAACGTTAGCTGAATAGCTAACCAAATGATAAAGACCAGAGTGATTTTTGTCATGACCGCTCCCCCGGCGTTGTCAGGATAGTGCAGAAGAGGAATCGCTCTATAAAAATATCATCGGTATTTTCCCCCCGAGACTTAAATTTTTTTGGTTGCCCACATCATTGGCCGAATTTTATTTCCCCGACTATCCAGTACCAAATCTATTCGTGTCATTGTAAAGGCTACTATAGAAAAATTTGTGTCAAAAATTAGGAAATAAGATACACCCTTCAGAACGATTCCCTATTTTACTAACAGCAGACCGAAATAATGCTGGGGATCTTTGTAGCTTCTGAGCACATTGATCGTAAACCCATGCTTTCTGGCCGTGGCAAATACATCTATGCCGCATGCTTCCATTGAAGGCCTGGCATCTTCCGGGTGCCTGCATCCCTCATCGAAGGCGCAGGAGCGACAGAGGTTGCACGGCCCGGATCCTAAGCCTAAGGCCTTGTAATAGCCCGACAGAAAGATCTCCCGTTCCATTTTAGCGGCAATTTTCTTGGTATTTCCTGATCCGGTTTCAAATAGAATGGCCTGCTTATACATCTTCAGCATTTCGCGGGTTTCTTTCGGTTCAGGGGTATAAGGTGGGCACATCCGACTGGAACCGTATCCCCCGCAACCGAACTGGCACTTCCAGCGCACCCATGTACCTGTCTCCACGGAGGAGGGAGAAATGATTTTTGCGCCCCTGGCCCCCAGGTCAAATATTCTTCTTAAAAAACCACGTAACGCCGGATCATTATTCTTTTCAGCTTTCGCCGTAATCTTTTTCCCCATAAGCCTTAACCTTCCAAATCTCCCCAACCCCCCTTTGTACTAAAAGGGGGCGAGCCCTGAATCCCGCCCCGAGCGGGACTGGTTCAGGGCGAGCGGGGGATTTTCCCCGCCAAGGCAGGACTCACGGGAGAGGCCCAGTCATGAAAAATTATTGGGAAAAGGCGGCCGCTCTTCCCGCGGAGGCCTGGATGGATCAGAGAATCTTACGGGCCTCCACGGGGCAGGGAATGTTAAGCATTAAACTGAAGGCCATACGGGCATTCCCGTTGGCATCAATAATTTTTCTTTAAAAACTCGATGCTTTTTAGGAGATTGTTCTGGCAATCTTCCAGTTTCGGCTTCAAGGGCAGCTCGATGGCCAGGTAACAAATCCTGTTCTTGACCAATATGTCCAGGATGGTTTCAATGGCCAGCTCGTTCTCCTCCAGGATGTCCGTGGTCTTCTTCTCTTTCGAGCTCTTCAAGTGGATGTAATACAGGTTACCGATGTTCTTCTCCAGAAACGCCTTGGCATCTTCCGGCTTTGTCCAGACCCTGGATACAGCGAAGAAGTTGGCCGTGTCCATCTGCCACCCCACGTTGGAGTTGACGTTGGCGAAGAACTCGGTCGCCCCGAAGCCAGTGATGCCATCTCCTTTTAACGGTTCAAAAGAGTTTTCCACGACATACTGCACGCCCATGGATTTGGCCATGTTGCCCGCCTTATTGGCTGTCTTGACAGCTTTATAAAGCTCCTGTAGAGTCCAGGCTTTTTTCTTAGGATCGGCGCCGAATTCAGTTCCCGCAGATAGGGTGCGCAGGGTTTTCGGGCCGTCAAAGATAGGAGCGTTGGCCACGGCCCGGGAAAATATTTCCCAGAAGGTAGGATCCATCAGCCCGACCTGGACCGCGTAGCCGACTTCGAGGTTCTTTCCCTTAGCATAGGCAGCAAGCTC
>CAYQWO010000117.1:7085-9163 GCA_964421095.1 uncultured Syntrophaceae bacterium | reverse complement strand
TTTCGCCGGAATGACGTAAAAAAAGAACCGAATCGATTTTGTCACACCTTCGGGGAGGGTTGGAGGGGGTGAATCTGTTCATTTTCTGCGGTAGATGAAGACCTGATTTCCGCCCATCTTCTTGGCAGAGTACATCGCCTCATCGGCATGCTGAATGAAAGCGGTTAGGTCGTATTGCGGCTCAAACTCCACCAGGCCGATGGATAGGTTGATCTCCCGCAGGTAGGGCATGGTTTTGAAAGATTTCTTGATTCTCTCGGCAACCTGAGCCGCTTCTTTTTTGCCGGCCCCGGGCAAAATTACCGTGAATTCATCCCCCCCATACCGGTAGGCAGAATCCATCCTGCGGATCGCTCGGAGTACGGCTTGGGCACCGCTTTTTAGCACCTTGTCCCCCTCCAGATGGCCGTTGAGGTCGTTGTAAGCCTTAAAATCATCCAGGTCAAAAAGCAGGAGGCTAAGGGGGGTTCGTTGCCGTACGGCCCTTTCCATTTCTTTATCTAACTCTTTAAAAAAATGCCTCTGGTTATGGAGGCCGGTCAGACCGTCGGTGATGGAAAGCTCCAGGAGTTCCTTTTCCAGTTTGATCTTTTCGGTGACATCCCGCAGCACGCCCAAAATCCCCACCACTTCGTTTTTTTCCTCCAGGCGCCGGAAATTCCCTTCCACGTATATGATCCTTTCTTCCTTATTGATCAGCCGGAAGGTGTGGCGTTCCGGCGCATATTCTCCGCGCATCACTTTTTGATGATCGTTGATCATGGCGGAGGCGTCTTCCGGATGGAGAATCTTAGAGAAATGGAAACTTCGGATTTCCTTTTCCGTGTAGCCGGTCATCTTCAGGAACATGCGATTGAAAGTGGTGATATAGCCTTCTCGATTCAGCGAGAAAATAGCGTCATTGACTGCATCGAAGAGCTTCTGGTAACTCTCCTCGGTGCGGGTAATATGGTTGAGAAGTCTCTTGTGTTCCGCGATGTTCTTCCCCATGCCCAAAGTTCCGACGGGGTTCCCCTGGGCATCTCGCAGGAGAGAAGCGGAGAGGATGACGGGAACCAGCTTTCCGGCTTTGCTCACGATTTCTGTCTCATAATTCCACAACCGCTCCTCCTGGAGGAGGACCTTCATGATCTTCTGGGCCTCTTCTTTTCCTCCAGCGTAAAAATCGGAGACCCTTTTCCCCAGAAGCTCCTGCTGAGAATAGCCGCATAATTCTTCCACCCCTTTGCTGACAAAGATTAACCTCCCGTGGAGATCGGCGACCAGAATGGGATCAACAAAGCGATTGAAAAGATTTTCCAAAAAATCTTTGGCCTTCTTCTCCCTCTTCCATAGGGTGGAAACCTCATCTAGGTGTCTCTTGATTTTTTCTTGGCTGCGGGCGTTCCCGATGACCGCAGCTAAATGGACGGCGAAAGTCCCGAGGAGAGAGGCTTCTTTCTCTCCGTATCGGCGACCTCTGCGGCTAAGCAGCATCAGGAGTCCGATGGCTTTTTCCGTCCGCAAGGGAGCGCAAATTGCAGAGATGAACCCTTCCTTTCTGGCTTGTTGGTACAACGGAAAAGTGGGGTCTTTGGCTATGTCTAGGACCAGCACCGCCTTTTCCCCCTGCAGCATGGTGCCGAGCTTTCCTTCTCCGGGAGGCAGCGGCCGCAAAAATCCCCGGCGGACGTTATATTTTCCAACCACTTCCAGCAAATTTTCTTTTTCATTGAGAAGATAAAGAATACATCCGTCTGCCTTCAAAAAAAGAGGAGCTTTCTCAACCACTCGCCGGAGAGCCCGATCCAGACTGAGGCCTTGCATGATTTCCTGCGAAAGGTTTAGAAAAAATAAAACTTCCTTTGACCGGAAGGTAGCCCTTTTTTCCTTATTTTTCTGCATGCTCGGCATTTGGCCGCGACTTTATCGGTTATCTTGGAAGAGATTCGCTAATTTTACACTTCGCCTAACTCTTGTCAATAGCGAAAAAGGTTCCAGTTGAATATTGAACCCGGTACGATCAGGGCTTAAGGCGTATTGACACCCTTTCATAATTCCACTACACTTTTTTTATGATTTTTCAAGACGCCTTCAAC
>CAYQWO010000117.1:2204-6985 GCA_964421095.1 uncultured Syntrophaceae bacterium | reverse complement strand
TGTAGGAATGGCCCGCGTAAGATTGGCAAAAAATGCTGGCTTTTGCATGGGAGTCCGCCGGGCCGTGGACATGGCCCTGGAAGCGGCCATGAAGAAAGACGGCCCCATCTACACTTATGGACCGCTGATCCACAACCCCCAGGTTCTTGGGATCCTCGAGGGAAAAGGGGTAAAAGCGCTGACCGGCACGTGTGTTTCCCGCCCGGGAGAAGAGGCTTCGGTCACGGTGATCATCCGCGCCCATGGAGTGAGCCCGGAGGAGCGCAAGAAGCTGAAAGACTCAGGTGTGTGCATCCTGAATGCCACCTGCCCGCACGTCGGGAAGGTTCAGGGGATTATCAAGCGGTATGCCAAAGATGGGTATGCCACGGTGATCGTCGGCGAGAAGGATCATGCCGAGGTCATCGGTTTGCTTGGATACGCGGACGGAAAGGGATGTGTCGTCAATACCCTGGAGGAGCTAAAATCACTTCCTCCCCTGGAAAAGGTCTGCCTGGTTGCCCAAACCACGCAGGACCAGAACCGATTCCAGTCATTTGCCGAGGCGGTTCAGAAGAGGTTCCCGGGGGCGAAGGTGTTCAACACCATCTGTGATTCCACCCGCCGTCGTCAGGAGGAGATTTTAGCTCTGGCCAGGAAGGTGGAGGCCATGGTGGTGGTGGGGGGAAAGGATAGCGGGAATACCCGCCGCCTGGCGAAGATTTCGGAAGAAGCCGGAGTTCCCACCTTCCATGTGGAAACAGAAAGGGACCTGGACCTGGAAGAGCTCTCCCGGTATTCCCTCATTGGCGTCACATCCGGCGCCTCGACGCCTAACTGGCTGATCCTGAAAGTTGTGGATCGACTGAAGCGCCTGAGGCGGCATAAAGGGGTGGCTTATTACTTGGAAAGCTTGGGCAGACTGGCGGCCATCAGTTATATCCTTCTGGCTTTGGGAGCAGGTTGTTTAGCATATGCCAGCGCTGTGATTCAAGGAATTCAGCCCAAGCTTGCCTGGGTCCTGGTTGCCTCCTTTTACGTCTTTTCCATGCACGTGCTAAATCGTTTAACGGATAAGGCCTCGGAGAGGTACAATCAGCCCGGCCGGACGGAGTTCTACGAGAATTGGGGCTCATGGATGATTTTCGCTGGGGTATCTTCGGCAGGGGTGGCCCTGGCCTTGGCCTGGTTCCAGGGGAGTGTGCCTTTTCTTCTCCTTCTGGCCATCTCCGGACTGGGAATGATCTATAACATTCGAATTTTTCCAGGGGGTCCCGGAGGGGGGATCCGTTACCAGAGGCTCAGGGATATTCCTGGCTCGAAGACCCTTTTCGTCGCCTTAGCCTGGGGGACCGTAACCTCGCTCCTCCCCGCATTGGCTGGGGGGGAGGGGGTTCTACCTGGAACGGTGGTCGCCTTTCTTTTCAGCGCCATTCTGGTCTTTGTGCGGTCCACGCTCTATGACTTTAAAGACATTCAGGGAGACCTGATGGTCGGCAAAGAAACCATCCCCATTGTTCTGGGCGAGCGCAAGGCCGAGATTCTGGCTGTTTCCCTGCTGATTTTTTTGGGGGGCTTGCTGACCGTGGCGGGTCCCCTGAGGTGGGTGACTCCGGTTTCCTCCTGGCTCCTCTTTTCCCTGGGGTATGTAGTCTTTTATTACTGGCTTTACCGCCAACGCATCGTGGGCCGAGGTTTCCTGTTCGAAGGGGTGGTCGATGGAAGTTTTATCTTTGCCGGCCTTCTGGCCCTGCTCTGGTCCTTGCTTCAAAAATAAGATAACTTTAGGCCCTCCTTTGGATGAATGTTAAAGCTTTATACCTCGATTTTTTCAAGTTCCTGGATCAACTTCAAGAGAACGATCCTTGGACGAGCTACCAGCGCCTTTACCTGCGGCCCCATGAAAAATTTTTTCAGGCCTGCTGGGAAACTTTCCATCACTTCAGCCTTGAACAGATTCGTGAGCGGGTCGGGCAGATCAAGGAGGGAGACTACAGCCTCCTTAGATCCTTGATCCAGTCTCAGGACCCAGTACCTTTAGCGGAAGAAGCCCTCCGGCGATGCCAGTCGGTTCTACCCCTAAGTCCAGAGCCCCCCGTATATCTATCCGTTGGTTTCTTCAGCGCTGATGGCGCGACCATAGAAGTCGAGGGCTTGCCTGCCATCGTCCTGGGGATGGAACGGTTCAAGGACTTCAAGGACCTTCCTCTCCTGGTATCCCACGAGTACTGCCACTGTGTCCAGCGTTCGCTCCTGAAAGATTCTTTCCCCCCGGCAGGACAAACCCTTTTTCTTAAGATCGTGGCGGAAGGGTTGTCTGTTCTTTTCACCAGGGTCGTCTACCCGGAAATCCCCTTGCATCGGCACCTCTTCCTGATGCCAGAGCGTCTGCAGTGGTGTCGGGAGAACAGAGAGGTGCTGCTGGAATTGGCTGGAGCGGATTTGGCTTCGGAGAAACTTGTTCCCGTCCTTTTCGGGCCGGGGGATCCAAACGCTGGACTCCCCCCACGCTTGGGGTATTTCGTGGCCAGCCAGATGGTGGGACGTTGCCTTACCCACCATGGAGCGGAAGAATTCGGCAAGGCGTTTCCCGGATTTGAAAATTTGTTTCGGAAAATTTTGCCAGAAGGGATTCAGAATTCCGAAGCGGCAGAAGGGTAAAAAGGCACGGTGGGTATGCCGAAAGCCCGGTCCCATTTTTTGCTGGACTACGAAAAGGAGTTGAACCCCCAGCAATTAGCCGTGGTCAAAGCAGCCGCAGGGGGGCCCATGTTGGTCATTGCCGGCGCCGGGAGCGGAAAAACCAGGGTGGTGACGTACCGGGTGGCCTATTTGATCGAGGCGGGTGTTGAACCATCCGGCATTCTGCTGGTCACTTTCACGAACAAGGCTGCCGGGGAGATGCTCCACCGGGTGCAGATCCTCGTTCCGGGAAAGATGGGAGTGAGTGGAAAGGTGTGGGGGGGAACGTTTCATCATATCGGGAACCGTATCCTCCGCCGCCACGCTTCCCTTTTGGGTTATCACCCCAACTTTACGATCCTCGACCGGGAGGATGCTAAAAGCCTCATGGAAGCCTGTATCGCCGACCTGAAGATTAACCCCAAGGGATCGCGGTTTCCCAAGGGAGGAGTTCTGGAGGACCTGGTGGGTTTATCGGTGAACACCCGGCGGCCCCTCGATGAGCTGGTCTTTGAGCGTTATCCTTTTTTCTATGAGCTCTTGGATGACATCCGGGCTGTGGCCGAGTACTACCGGAAGCGGAAAAAGGACCTGAATGCCATGGATTTCGACGACCTGCTCTTCTACTGGGAAGCCCTCCTGCGGGAGCACCCGGAACTGCGGGCGCGCTACGGCGAACAATTCCAGCACATATTGGTAGACGAATACCAGGATACCAATCGCCTCCAGGCGGATATCGTGGACCTTCTGGGGGAGCGACATGGGAACGTCATGGTGGTGGGCGATGATTCCCAATCCATCTATTCTTTCCGGGGAGCCAACTTCGCCAACATCCTGACTTTCCCGGAACGTTATCCCCAGGCCAGGATCTTCAAGCTGGAGGTCAATTACCGGTCCACGCCGCAGATCCTGGATTTGGCCAATGCCAGCATCATTCACAACCGGGTCCAATTCCCCAAAGAGTTGCAAACCGTCCGTCCGGCGGGATCGATGCCCTCTCTGGTTCCGGCTCAGGACATCATGGACCAGGCCGCTTTTGTGGCCGAAAAGGTGATGGAGATCCGCGATGGGGGAATTCCCCTCTCCCAGATCGCTATTCTTTACCGGGCTCATTATCATTCCATGGAATTGCAAATGGAGTTGACCCGGCGGGGAATCCCCTTTGAAGTTCGATCCGGTCTGCGCTTCTTCGAGCAGGCTCACATCAAAGATGTGAGTGCCTACCTGAAAATCATCAGTAACCCCCTGGATGAACTGGCCTGGAAACGAGTCCTGCGGCTTTACCCCCGGATTGGAAAGGCCACCGCCGACAAAATATGGCGGACGATTTCCTCAGGCATCTGGGACCCAAAGGCGGCTGTGGACGCCCAGGAAGTTTTGCAAAAAATTCCAGCCGGGAGCCGGGAGACATGGCGGTCGTTCAGTCGAATGCTGGCCAAGCTCCAGAGTCCCAAGATGGCCTCCGACCCAGCCGCGATGATCGAGCTGGTCATGAAGGAAGGATATGAGGCGTACCTCCAATCCAGGTATCCCAACTATGAATCGCGGGCCGATGACCTGCGGCAGCTGGCCGCCTTCGCCAGCCAATATTCATCCTGTCAGGATTTTCTGAGTGAGCTGGCCCTTCTCGCTTCTATGGAGGGAGAAACCACATCCCTTCGGGGAGGAGACGGGGATGGAATGCTTACTCTCAGCTCTGTGCACCAGGCGAAGGGGTTGGAGTGGTCAGTGGTTTTCGTCATCTGGCTGGCCGAGGGACGATTCCCCTCGATCCGCAGCCTGGCGGAATCCGGCGGGGAGGGGGAAGAGGAGGAGCGCCGGCTTTTCTACGTGGCCGTCACTCGCGCCCGGGATGAACTTTATCTTTGCTACCCGAGGTTCGCCGCTGACCGGGGAGGAAGGGAGATGATCCAGCGCCCGTCGCGATTTATATCGGAACTTCGAGGGAGAGGATACGAACGGCTGGACCTGGATGAATAATAAACAATGAACAATAGGCAATGAGCAATGGGCAATAGACAATGAACAATGGGCAATGAGCAATGGACGATGGACAATCGACAATCGGTAATGATCATTAATCATTGAGCATTGAACATTGATTATTGATCATTGATTTT
>CAYQWO010000117.1:843-2194 GCA_964421095.1 uncultured Syntrophaceae bacterium | reverse complement strand
ATTTTGAAATTTGAATTTGTTTCGTCCCGCGCCTCGCGGGATTCGTGCTTAGGATTTCGAATTTTATTCTTTAATTATCTTGACCCATATTTTGCGGGAGCGGGGGCCGTCAAATTCGCAGAAATACAGGCCCTGCCATGTTCCCAAAACCATGCGCCCTTCCTCGATGAAGACGGTCTGGGAAGGACCCACCAGGGTGGATTTGACGTGGGCGGGGGAATTTCCTTCCGTATGCTGGTAGGGACCCGTGAAAGGAATGAGCCGGTTGAGCTCGGAGAGGATGTCGTGCTGCACGCTGGGGTCGGCATTTTCGTTAATGGTCACGGCGGCCGTCGTGTGGGGGACGAAAAGGGCCAGCAGACCGCTTTGTACTTTGCTCTGCTGGACGAGCTTGGCCACCTGGGCCGTGATATCGATCAGCTCTGTCCGATTTTGGGTGCGAATCGTAAGCTCGTGATAACTCATGGAAAGCTCCTTAAACATAGAATAGAGAATCCAGAATAACTGATATCTCATGAAAAGTAAAATTTTCCCTCCCCTAATTTTAGCATCGGCCTCGCCGCGCCGGAGGGAGCTCCTCCAGCTTGCGGGCATTCCCCTGGAAATCATTCCCAGCCGGGCGGATGAAAGGTTCTTGCATGGAGAATCGCCAGAAGAGCATGTGCGGCGGGTGGCCAGAGCGAAGGCCATCGATGTGGGCAGGCAGCATCCAGGCCGCTGGGTTTTGGGGGCAGATACGGTGGTAGCGATCGATGGAAGGGTCCTCGGAAAGCCCGGGGATCCCCGGGAAGCGGAGGAAATGCTGAGGGACCTCAGCCAGCGGGAACACAGAGTGCTCACAGGTTTTCACATCTTGAGATATCCCTCCATGGAGGAACGTGGAGGAGTGGTGATCTCCCGGGTGAGATTCAAGTCTCTTTCTCCGGAAGAGATCCGCTGGTATATCAATACGGGCGAGCCCTTTGATAAAGCCGGCGGGTATGCCATCCAGGGAAAGGCAGCTTTTATGGTGAAAGAAGTCCATGGTTCTTACACCAACGTAGTGGGATTGCCGCTCTGCGAAGTTGTCGAGGCTTTGCGGGAACTGGGAGCCGTAAATCTATTTGGGACGCAGATGAACGCAGATCTTTAGGATTCATAAGAACGAATGCTTCTCATTCGCAATTTTAGGCACTTGAATGTACTTTAGGCATTTTAGGCACCCTTACCTAATTTAGTTCTCTTGGGGCGCAAGAATTCTTTTCTGCGTTTATCTGCGAAAATCTGCGTCCTATCGGAGATAAATATGTCAGAAATTTCTGAAAATTTAGCCCGCGTCAGGGAACGGATCGCCACTGTCTCTTATACACAT
>CAYQWO010000117.1:0-833 GCA_964421095.1 uncultured Syntrophaceae bacterium | reverse complement strand
GTGTATAAGAGACAGTGACGTAACCTGGCATTTCATCGGCCACTTGCAAACGAACAAAGCAAAGCTGGCCGCCCGCCTCTTTGATTTAATCCATTCCGTCGACAGAGTTAACCTCGCTCAGGAGTTGGAGCGGCAGGCAAAACTGCAAGGGAAGGTCTTGCCGGTCCTGCTGCAAGTAAACATCAGCGGAGAAACGACGAAATTCGGAGCACGGGAGCAAGAGATCTTCATGTTGGCGGAGAAACTTTCGGAAATGGAAGGTATAGAAGTCAAAGGCCTGATGGCCATGCCCCCTTTCTTTGAAGACCCGGAAGCCTCCCGGCCCTATTTTGTAGAGCTTAGAAAATTGGGCGAACGCCTGGGTCAGCAGAAGATCCCCAGAATCTCGGTGGAAGAACTCTCCATGGGGATGTCTAACGATTTTGAGGTGGCCATCGAGGAAGGAGCCACGCTCGTTCGGGTGGGGACGGCGATCTTCGGCCCCCGCCCCACGAAATAATTCTTGGGGACGCAGATGAACGCAGAAAAGACGGGATAAAGGATCCAGAAGGCCATAATCAGAAAACAGTAATAAGTGTTCAGTAACCAGTAATCGGCAAAACCTCCACTTCGCTCAAAATCGAAACTGTTTAGCCACCGAGAACACAGAGAGCACAGAGATATAAGCGCTGAAAACGGAAAAGAATTTAATCCTGCATAGTCAAAACAGATTCTTCAGGCCTTATCTTTTTTCTTTTGCTTTTTGAATACGAATCTCTCTGTGGTCTCGGTGATCTCTGTGGCCAATAAACTTTCAATTCTTTTGCGACAAGGAGGATTATGGCCATCAATAA
>CAYQWO010000116.1:2464-9164 GCA_964421095.1 uncultured Syntrophaceae bacterium | reverse complement strand
AAGGCCCCTGATGCGGCGGCCTTTGCTTGTCTCTACAAGCTCTTTCTGATGGTTCTCTTAGGCTGGCTTCTTCTGGCTTGGCTGGGCTAGATCCTCTTTTCTGCCTGGATATTCCCGGCCCGGACCTCCCGGATGAAGTCTTCCTCACCCCAAACTTTATTTTTAAAAACAGTCACGCAGCAGCCAATGTCGTGAACCTGATGGGCATCGCTGCCGCCCGTACCTGGTAGACCAAGCTTCTTCATTGCTTTGCGGACTTTCGTCAGGGATGCAGCGTCATGGTGAGGATGATAGAGTTCGATCGCGTCCAGCGCCAGGTCATAGATCCGATCTCCGGCGCCGTAGTACCGGTCCTTACCGAGACGAGACCATTTGTAGGGATGGGCGGCGATGAGAATCCCGCCTTCGCCGTGAACTCTTTCTACCAGCTCCTTCGCCGAGAAATCCGACCCCAGGCTTTGGCGCACCCCGAAGACCAAGAACTCTCCCTCCCTTCCGTTTCGGGAACTATAAGTAGAGACTTCCTGGCCGTCGATGAGGATCAGGCCATGCGGTTCGGCCAGCCTCCGCAACTCATCGAATTTAGCATCTGGCCAACGAATGCCGTGTTCGGTGATGGCCAGGCCATCCAAGCGCATCTCGATTGCCTGTGGAATGAGTCGTTCCGGGCTGATGACTGAGCAGCTGGAATAGTAATCGGTATGCAGGTGAATGTCGAATGTATACATAAAGGGGTCAAGGGATCGAGTGCCAAATACGGGAAACTGGTTGAAGGCTTCAAGGCTCCGTGGTTTTCTTAAGGCATTTCATTTCTTCGCTTGAATCCTAGACCCCCTGAATCCTGGAACCCGGTTTTTTCATATTCTTTCGAAGATTGCAGCGATGCCCATGATTACATCCTCAATCTCCTGAGGGTCCATCTTGGTCTTCTTGACCAACCCTTCGATGGCGATCGCCGCTAAATCCTCAGCACGGAAACTGGCCAGACTGCCCCCATCCGGCCGATGGCTGTCCTTACTCCATCGACGATCACAACTTCCCGCATATTTTAACCTCCTGATTTCCCCCTTCCGTGATTTTCTTCTTTTTTCCCACTATAACATCTTATCTTTTTCATGACTATAAGATTACCGGCTTTGCGGAGAGACATCTTTGAGCAACTCAAGGAATCCAACGAAAGACGAGAGCGCGATAATCTGGGTCAGCGATGATAGGGGTCTGCGGAAATACGCAAGAAGGGAATTTAATATAACAAATATTTGGATCGCCGGCTGTGGAACTCAGCCAGCGGGCCCTGCCAGTTCAGCACGATGGAATTGGGGTCATCTCCATCCTTGATCGCCTGTAGAACCTGGTAGGACCCGACCAGCGGCAGTATTTTATCCAGCTGAAAATCCCTGGGATAAAGCCGGTAGAGAGCGCTGGCGATTTCAACTCCCAATGCCGGTGAATCCAGCGCCTGCCGATCCACCAAGATGACCTGAACGCCATGGCAAAGCTGTTTTTCGAAGCGGCGGGCATTCGGCATGAAACCCACGGGCAGGAAGCGGACTCCCTGGATATTGCGGTCATTCAAATAGGCGGCGAGCTTTTTGGCGTTAACCCAGGGAGCACCCAGAAGTTCGAAAGGCGTACTGGTTCCCCGCCCCACGCTGACGTTTGCCCCTTCCACCATCGCCACTCCGGGATAAAGGGTCGCCTGCGCCAGGGTGCGCAGGTTCGGAGAGGGGTTCACCCACAGCAAGCCCGTCTCGTCGTACCAATCCGTGCGCTCATAGCCGCGCATCTTGATCACGTGCAAATTCGCCCCGATCTTATTTTCGGCATTGAACATCTGGGCCAGTTCGCCCACTGTCATGCCATGCCGGACAGGCATGGGGAAATAGCCGACAAAAGATTGCAGGTCTTTGTGGAGAATCGGTCCCTGAACGAATGAACCATTGATGGGATTCGGCCGATCCAGGACGTAAAAGGCGATTCCCTTTTTCGCCGCAGCTTCCATGGCGTACCCCATCGTGGTGACGTAGGTGAAAAAACGAACCCCTGCATCCTGGATGTCAAAGACCAGGGCATCTAAGCCCTCGAGCATTTTTTCCGTGGGACGATTCACCTCCCCGTACAGGCTGTAAACGGGCAGGCCAGTAGCTGGCTCTACGGTCGATGGGATCTTCTCCTCGGCGTTCCCCCAGAGGCCATGCTCAGGGGAAAAGACGGACACCAGTTTCACTTTGTGCGCTTTAGCCAGCAGGTCTATGGTTCGCCGCCCTGCTGCGTCGAGACCGGAATGATTGGTAATCAGTCCCACTCGTAACCCGGCGAGGGGAACAAACTTTTTGGCGGCCAGCACATCTATTCCGGTTTCTACGCGGCCGTTGCGCCAGCCCAGCCCGCGGTAACTTTTCATCAGCTCGAAGTGGCCGGTCAGCGAATGAGGGCTGGATAGAACTTGCTCCGCGGCCGCCGGTCGGAACGCGGCGGCAACGACATTGGCGATTTGTGACCGGAGGGATCCCACATCACCTTTCCCATCCAGATAAACTCGGTTGGTCAAAATAATAATGTAAGTTTCAGAAATCGGGTCAATCCAGACGGAAGTTCCCGTGAAGCCCGTATGCCCGTAGGACCCAACGGGAAGCAATTCGCCCCGACAGGACGAAAAGGGTGAGTCGATATCCCAGCCCAATCCTCGCAAGACCATCTTATGCGGGGGACTCTGGGGGGTGGTCATCTTCTTAACCATAAGCGGGCTCAGGATGCACACTCCTTTCGTGCTGCCGCCTTCGAGAAGAGCCTGCGCAAAGATGGCCAGGTCATCGGCCGTGGAGAAAAGCCCGGCGTGCCCCGCGACCCCGCCCATGTTGTAAGCCATTTGATCATGAACTTCTCCCCAGACCATCTTCCCTGATTTCCCCCTTTTGCACTGGGTGTGAGCGATGCGGCCGCGCAGCGCCGGGGCGGGCTTGAAGCCGGTATCCTTCATTCCCAGAGGATGGAATAAATTTCGGGCACAGTACGCATCCAGAGGCTGGCCAGAAATCCGGGAGACAAGCTCACCCAGGATTATAAAATTGATGTCGCTGTATTCAAAACGTGTCCCCGGGTTGTGAATGGGTCTTTCGGCAACAATCTTCTGGAGGGCTGTGTTGTAACCAGACCATTTGGGCTTTAAGTCCAGCGCTGGTTGCAGCCCGGAATAGTGAGTGAGAAGTTGACGTACGGTGATTTGCTCTTTCCCTTTGGCTTGAAACTCCGGCCAAAACTTGGCGACCGGGTCGTCGATCTGCAGTTTCCCTTTCTCTACGAGTTGCAGCAGAGCAGGGGTAGTAGCGATCACCTTAGTGAGGGAGCTTAAATCAAAGATCGTTTCAACTGTCATGGGCAGCTTTTTCGGGCTGAGAGCACGATGGCCAAATGCCCGGCGATAAACTACCTTCCCCCGCTTGCCGATCAGGACGACTGCTCCTGGCGTCTTACGGGTCCGAATTGCTTCCTTGACGATATCGTCGATGAAGGCCAGTTGGTCTTCGCTCAGCCCCGTCTCCATGCTTACAGGATCCTGCGCTATGACCGAGGTCGGCATGGCCTGTTCAGCCAGGACACCTAACAACAACGAGAGGAGAAACCTACCCAGTCGCCTCAAACTCTTTCGTTCCTCTTGAATGATTTGCAGCCTTTACGGGCCCTACAGCTCAGGGTCTTTTCAGGTTGGAAAAGGATCAGGATTTTACCCCAAGGGGTCTCCCTTTTTTCTCAGCCCATCAATCACATAAATATTACGGGGATTCCAGAGCATCCATCCGTTCGAACCAAATTTTTCCACAGCATTGATCTGATCCTTTATTTCTTTTCCGGCAAAGTATCTTCCGTCGAAGGCATAGTCTTTGAATGCCTGCAGCCACGGCCGGAAGCGAACGGGTGGAAGTTGGGTACGTTCTTGGGCGCGTTTAAGGGTAAGATAAACAATTTCATAAGGGTTTGCAACTGGATTTCTATAGCCCGGTATCCCATATTGGAATCCCGAGGGGTAGAGCATCGGAGAGATATAGTCAAGATGGGGGATAAGGTACTCCAGTTTTTGCCCGATGTCGGTATCGTTGAAATTCCAGTTCACATAGCCAAAAATATCCGCAGCCAGAAAGACATTATAAGGGGATAGGCGGCTTTTGGCTTCCATGACAAATCCGGAGATGGCCTTTACCCTATTTTCTGCCGTGTTTGGCCTGGAAAAATAAAGTCCGAGGGCATCCGGAAAACGGACATAATCGAACTGGATCTCATCAAACCCATGTTGGGCCGCTTCTATGGCCACACTAATATTATAATCCCAAACTTCCTTTTGGAAGGGGTCCGTCCAGGCGAGATTCTCCCGGTCGCGCCAAATCTCTCCGTTGGGAGTCCTCACGGCCAAATCAGGCCTCTTCAAGGCGAGCAGATCGTCTTTAAAGGTTACGATGCGCGCGATGGTATAGATGCCATTTCCTCTTAAATGATTTATCAAGCCGCCCACGTCCTTCATGGTTATTATTCTTTGAGCGCCGATTTCGCGGGCGAGGGGAATGGCCGACTTAAAAGCGATCATCCCTCTGTCTCCCTTCACATCGATGACCAGGGCATTGAGCTCCGTCTCCTTTATAAGCCTTAGTGCGGATTCTCGCAGATTTCTGTGTCCGATCCCGTAGAAAGAGAGGTAGAGGGCTTTGGGTGTGAAAGGCATCAGCTTTATCTCCTGATACGGGATGACCATCTGCTCGGTTCTTAAGTATCCATGAGCCCGCACCCCCACTTTGTATCCCCCGTTGGTCTTAACAAATAACCCATTAGCATCCGTCCGTTGCACATCCTTGCCCGAGGTAATGAGCGCTCCTTCTATAGGTTTCCTTGTGAAAATGTCGACTACTTTGCTGGTTCCAAAGCCCATCGTATATTCTGGGATTAGCAGAGAAAGGATCATGGCCAGAATGATCGCCGTCCCCCTGTGCTTTCTTGTCCCGATGGCCCGAAATGGCCTGGCGAAGATGCTTCCGCAAATGACGTTTTTAACAATCCATAAGGTAGGTCCCATTTCTGGCTCCTGCCAAAGAAGAGGATTTCCTAATTCTTGAAAAATCCAACAGCGGCAGACATCCTCTGGCTGTGGGAAAAATTCCTTGGCTGACCGTTTTTCCCTGCTGTCCCGACTATAAGATAACGGGGAAGCGCCATGGGGTTGTCTGATAGCGTCGCCTCACGCCGCTCCATGGTAAAGGCCGCCACATACCCCACTTCGGTTGCTTTTTTGATGAGCTGCTCATCATAGATGCCAAATGGCCATGCCAGCATGTCCACTCGGACGTTGAACTCCTTTTCCAGTTTCGCCTTGGCCTTTCTCAATTGGCTCTCTACAAGATTTTCGTATTCATCTATCCTTAGGCTCTTTTTTTCTCTCTTGAAATTCGGATGCCAGAATGTGTGAGATTGCAAGTCCAGAAGCCCGGTTGCTCTCATTTCCCTGATTTGTTCCCACGACATCGCATAGGGTGCGTTGGACAGGGCCGAAGGGTATAAGAAAAGCGTGGCCGGTACATGATATTTCTTCAGCAGGGGAAACATGTCCGTATAGACTGATTTGTGGCCGTCGTCCGCGGTAATCACTAGCGAGCGGGAAGGGATGGACGGCATTTTTCCGAGGTGATATTCGACAAACTGTCTGAGGGGGATGACAGTATAGCCCTCATCCTTAAAATATTTCAGCTGGGATTCAAAATGGGTCGTGGTCACTGTCATACTGTCGGCCACCGCCGGCCCGAACCGATGGTAAAGAAGAATCGGTACCCCTGCCCCCCGGGATTTCCCATTTGGGCCTTTCAATTCACCCGGGGCTGAGCCTGTGGCTAACACGAGAAGGGCAATGACAAGAAAGCTCCCTAAACTAGTTTTCAAAATCCTTTCTCCCGGAAAAATGAAGCCTACGTTTACCCGTAAAATATATCGTCTTCCCATGGATATTCTTGAGCCGTCGCTTTTGCAGAAGGCCTCGAATCCATAACCGAATTTTTTTTGGCTTCCTTCCGGTCCATCCGGCTGCCGTCAACAGGCAGACAAAGCTAATTTTGGCTTAGGGGGAATGGCCTTTTTCGTCTCCGAAAGAGGCCAAGCGGTTGGAGACAAGCAGCAAAATTTAGCTGGAGGGTTAGCATTATTGATGCTATTTTTTCTAGGAATATATTTTTCGTAATTTATTGAAATTAATTAAGAAATTGGAACGTATTGTTGAATAGAATATGACAATAGCCGAAAATTGTTTTTTCCGCGCAGAGAGATGAATTTTCAAAATAGGGATTAATTCTTCCGCCTCAGGCAGGCACCCAATGACAGGAAGGGAATCCTCAAAAGATTCTGTTAAGAATTGCGGGTAAGAGGAATTCGCTGGTCCTGGGCATAATTGATATACGGGCTGAACTTCAGCTGGTTCTCGGTATATTGGGTTGCGGGCTGCTTTGAGTCTTACACCGTGGTTGTCGTCGAACGGAAGGCGATGACGCAGGACGTGTGCGTCAATGAGCTCGTGGACAAGCTGAAGAAGGACGGGTTCATTACGCTATACATCAACTTCGATACCGGCAAGTCCACCATCCGGCCGGAGTCCAACAAGACGCTGGACGACGCGGCGAAGGTGTTCAGGTCGCCTCCACGTTGAAGATCGAGGTTGGCGGCCACACCG
>CAYQWO010000116.1:0-2364 GCA_964421095.1 uncultured Syntrophaceae bacterium | reverse complement strand
TTTGTCGGCGTGGGTTTGATCCATGAAGGCGGGACAGACTGGCTGCGCTGTTACCTCCAGGCCAGGCGGGCCCTCTCGTGGTGGGGAAGGATTCAGATTTAATTAGCCCCATCTCCCCAATATAGAAGCCCCGAGGACCCATCATACTTCAATCCTTTTTCATCAAGCCTTCCATCAGTTCTAAATATTTGTTCTTCGTCAAAAGCGGCCGAAACGATTCTTTGACCCGCTTTGCTTCTCTGGCCTCCTCGGAAAGCAAGTCGATCACGCACATGGCCAGGAGCTTGGCGGGAAGGACCACGGCGGCTTCGTAATCTACCACGGAAAATTCCAGGGTATGGAGAGACCCCTGGGTTCCTCCGACAAAAGGATGGAGGACCGGGATCAGGTGGGAGAGGTCTCCAATATCAAAAGAGCCCCCCATAAACCCTGCATCCCGGGCACCCTTTTCTCCAAGAAGAGCCAGGCCATTCTTCCGAGCAATCTCGGTTAGCGTAGGGTCCTGGAATAAAGGCAAATATCCGGGGATATTGATGATCGAGGTTTCGGCCCCTACCGCATCCCCCCCGGCCTTCAGGGCCCTGTCCACCTTGGCCGCAGCATCCAAGATCGCCCCCAGGCTTCGCCCCCGGACAAAGGTCTCCAGCCGGACATCTGATGGAACTACGTTTACAATATCACCTCCTCGCGTGATGATGGGGTGAACCCGAATGGCGTCTTTATCTTGAAAGGTTTCTCTCTGGGCGTGGATGGCCAAAATTCCCAGGCAGGCGGCGTTCAAAGCATTGATCCCTTCGTGAGGGGCGGCTCCGGCATGAGCCGGCTTCCCTTTATACTGGATGAACTTAGCCAAAAACCCATTTCCCGTTCCGTTCAGATAGAACCCCGGTTCCGGGGCATTGGGAAAAGAGTGCACCATCATGCCCATGTCAATATCATTAAAATATCCCGCCTTGATGAGTTCCTGCTTTCCCCCTAAGAAGGTCAGTTTCCCCTCCTTTCTAAGGTTCAAACGATATTCGATCTCCACGTATTCCTCAGCAGGCACCCCCAGGAATTTAACTCTTCCGGCCAGATGATCTGAAACCCCTGGAGCCACCAGGCCCATCGCCGCACCCAGCATAGCGGCCACCTGGACAGGGTGCCCGCAGAGATGGGCCGCCCCAGTGACAGGATCACTGTAAGGGGTCTCCCTGGCGATCACGGAATCCAATTCGCCCATCACTAACGTAGTTGGACCCGCGTGTTTGCCAGACAGAGTCCCTTCCACCCCGGTGATGGCCAGGCCTTCCCGCACTGGAAGATTTAGCCTCACGAAGATTTCCTTTACCAAAGCCGCGGTCTTCACTTCTTTAAACCCGAGCTCTGGCTGACGGAGGATCGCCTGAGCGATCTGAATCATCTCAGACTTCCGCTGATCGATTTGCTGGCAGACGGTTCGCTTCAATTCTTCGCGGTTCATGGGCTCTCCTTCAGCTTTGGATCTCTCTCTTCGAGATAGTCTTACATTTTGGCCTATGGAAATGTCTTCCGCCTATATCCACATAACCGATTGGATTACTTCAGGGAGATAATTTCGGCTGAGCCGTTCAGGGAATCTAAGAAAAGGAGGCGATTCCGGAGCGGGCGGCCGACGCCGGTGATGATCTTGACCGCTTCCTGGACCTGAATCGAGGCCACGGCAGAGACAATCCCCGCTAAGTTTCCCAGTTCTACCTCGATTCCTTTTTCGGGGACTGTCGTGGGGCTCCCATAAAAAGCCCGGAAGCCAATGTCTCCGGGGTAGATGACTGTCACCTGGCCACTGAACCCGGCGACCGCTCCGTGAACCAGAGGGACTTTCGCTTCTTTACAGACCTTTTCGAGTCGGAAGCGGGAAGGCATATTGTCCAAGGCATCGATGGCGACTTGGGCCCCCCGGATGAGAAAGGCCAGTTCCTTATCGGTTACGTAGCCTTCATAGGCTTCCACTTCGGTGGCCGCGTTGATTTTCATGATCTGCGACCGGGCCACCTGAACCTTGCTCGCCCCGACATTTTCCTCCAGGGAGAACGTCTGTCGATTCAGGTTATCCTCACTGAAAGAATCCCCGTCGGCGATAACCAGAATGCCGACCCCCATCCTTGCCAAAAGTTGGGCAATGGTTCCCCCCAGGCCCCCGGCCCCTACCAGCAGGGCTTTGGCCTGAAGAAGCTTTTTCTGGCCGGAGATCTCCAGCGATCCAATATTGCGGAGGTAGCGCTGCGGGATCACCTCAGCTTCCAGGGCGGCGATTTCCACATTCCTTTTGGAGAGGCCAAGAGTAGCGGCCATGGCATCCCGGTCTGAGAGGGAGAGGACAGAACACGGTTTTTTGTTCGGGAG
>CAYQWO010000115.1:763-9193 GCA_964421095.1 uncultured Syntrophaceae bacterium | reverse complement strand
CCGATGATGGACGTCCAGGTATACAGGGAGACCCCCACGTAAGGGGCCATGATTCTGCCAGCCACCAGCTCGATGACCATCGTACAAAAACTGGCAATAAAAACAACGATTACTGCCTTGATAACTTCCTTACGCATTCTTTTTCCTCTCCCTAATTCTCTTGAAAGTGAAAGATGCGCCCAAATTTACCACAAATTCTTCCCTTTGGGGATTAAATTTTTCTGGAAAAAGCTTGACAGGACCTTCTATTTTCACTAAAGTTTTAAAGGTTATAATCGAAAATAATCCCTTCGCTTACGTGATCAATTACCTGCCCGTCGAGGTTGGCTTAAGGATATCTCCCAAAATATTCCAGGGCGGGGTACAGAGCCGGGAAAAATCAAACCGGCCTAAACCTTACTTTCAGTACCGCTCCTTCAAAGGAGGCCTCTATGGGGTGGAACGAACACCTGGTCATGTCCGTAACCATCATCGAGGTAGGTCCGCGCGACGGATTCCAGAATGTTAAAAGAGAAATTTCCACGGAGGACAAAGTCAAGATCATCGACCTTCTTTCTGCATCTGGTTTGAAACACATCGAGGCCACCTCCTTCACTCACCCGAAATGGATCCCTCAACTCCAAGACGCAGCCGAGGTCATCCGGGGTATTGCCAAGCGGCGAGGCGTTGTTTTTAGCGCCTTAATTCCAAACGAAAAAGGACTGGATCGAGCCATCGAGAATGGCGTGAAAGAGGTGGTCTTCGTCGTCTCGGCCAGCGATGCTTTGAACCGGGAAAATTTTAACAAGTCCACCTCAGAATCGCTGGCCGAACTATCCGCCATCGCGCAGAAGGCCGGGAGCAACGGCGTTCGACTTCGAGGAGCTGTGGCTGCTTCCTTCGGGTGTCCTTTTGAGGGGAGCGTGGCTATGGAGAAAGTTATCGAAGTCGCCAAAGCATTCCGAAGCGCGGGAGCCTCCGGAGTCACCTTGGCTGACACCACTGGAATGGCTCATCCTTTACAGGTGAGAGAGTTGTTCTCCAGGCTCTCAGCGGAACTTGCTGATTTACCCATTGCCCTGCATTTTCACGATACCCGGAGAATCGGATTGGTCAATGTCTATGCGGCCTGGGAAGCCGGAGCCCGAATTTTCGAAAGTTCCATTGCCGGTCTGGGGGGCTGTCCGTATGCCCCTGGAGCTCCGGGGAATGTAGCCACAGAAAGCCTGGTATACATGTTCCATAAGATGGGGGTGGAGACCGGGGTGAACCTGGATCAAGTCATGGAATGTTCGCAGATCACAAAGGGGACTGTCAGCGGGACTAACCCCGATCAATGCGCTGAATGAAGGAAGGGGGACTATCATGAAGGCCCTATCGGGAATTCGGGTCCTGGATTTAACCCATATGTTAGCTGGCCCTTATGGAGCCATGCTGCTGGCAGATTTGGGGGCAGAAGTTATTAAAATCGAGCCGCCTAAGACAGGAGAAGGTACAAGGCGTTTATTGGAAAATGACCCCAAGAATTCTCTTCATGGAATGGGGGCGTATTTTCTCACCCTTTGCCGGAACAAAAAGAGCATAACCCTGGATCTTCAAGCTGAGAAAGGAAGAGCCGTCTTCTACGACCTGGTGAAAATTTCCGATGTGGTTTACGACAATTTTCGGCCAGGGGTGCCGGAACGGCTGAAAGTTGATTATGATACTTTAAAAAGCATCAACCCTGGCATCATATCATGTTCCTGCACCGGATTTGGTTTGACTGGCCCAGAGCGAGACCGCCCAGCTTTCGATCTGGTGGTTCAGGCCATGGGCGGCGGCGTGAGCATCACTGGCGAACGCAACCGGCCTCCGGTGCGCAGTGGAATTCCCATTGGGGATATGGGTGGAGGGGTTTTCTCAGCTCTCGGGATTTTGGCAGCTCTCCTCAGTCGGGCGCGCACCGGAAAGGGCCAGAAGGTCGATGTCTCGATGCTGGATGTCCAAATATCCCTGCTGAACTACATGGCTACGATGTATTTTCTTTCCGGCGAAGTACCGGGGCCCATCGGCAACGAACACTTCGTCCATGTACCTTATGGATCTTTTAAAACCAAAGACATTTACATCATCCTGGCTCTGGTGGGAGACAACTTTTGGAAGCCCTTCGTGGAAATCCTGGGAGTCGAGGAATTGAAGAATTCCAAGTATGACAAGCGCGACGGACGCTGGGAGGACAAGGAGAAAATTGATGCCATCGTCTCGAAGACCCTAGCGACCAGGCCCGGGAATGAATGGTTGAAGCTCTTCGCAGAAAAAGGGATCCCTTCTGGGCCGATCAATACTTTCGACCGGGCCCTTTCAGACCCCCAAGTACTCCACCGCAATATGGTAGTGGAAGTGGCCCACCCTCTGGGGGGTAGGGTGAATCAGCCGGGCAACCCCATCAAAATGTCTGACACGCCCGGGGAAACTTTTTCTCCCCCGCCACTTCTCGGCCAGCACACCTATCAGCTCTTGAATGAATTGCTGGGTTACTCGAAAAAAAAGATTGAAGAATTGGAAAAGGAAAAGATCATCTGAATCGATAGGATAACAAGTTTATTTTCATTCAAAACAGAGGGAGGATGGTTTGAAAAAGACAACTGTGTTGAGGCGCCTGATAGAGCGAAAGAGAATATTAGTTGCCCCTGGCTGCTACAATGCCCTTACGGCAAAAATCATCGAAAGAGCCGGCTTTGAGGTGGCCTATCTTTCGGGATATGGTATCTCGGTATCTCTCCTGGGGATGCCCGATGTGGGGTTGGCCACGATGACCGAGGTGCACACCATTGCCCGTTATGTAGCTAATGCCGTTAGCATTCCGGTCATCGCCGATTCTGACACTGGATATGGAAACGCCATCAACGTCATGCGCACGGTGAAGGAATACATTCAAA
Source organism: uncultured Syntrophaceae bacterium (assembly GCA_964421095.1). Taxonomy (GTDB): domain Bacteria; phylum Desulfobacterota; class SM23-61; order SM23-61; family SM23-61; genus CAYQWO01. Next base: position 6,296 of record CAYQWO010000115.1, on the reverse strand, counting down.
CAGGAGTCGCCGGCATCCACATCGAGGACCAGATTACCCCGAAGCGGTGCGGACACGTGGCTGGGAAAATCCTCGTGCCGATGGAAGAGGCCGTGGGAAAGTTCATGGCCGCCGATGCCGCCAGGAAAGAAATGGACCCTGAATTTGTGATCATTGCCCGCACAGATGCCCGGGGAGCAGTGGGGGGCAGTCTGGAAGAGGCTATTCTTAGGGCCAATGCCTATGCCAAAGCGGGTGCAGACATGGCTTTTATAGAGGCTCCGCTTTCCCAGGAGGAGTTGCGGAAAATAGTAAAGGAAGTCCATGCCCCCATATTATATAATATTGCCGGAGTTTCTCCGCACCTGCAAATAAAAGAATTAGAAGAATTCGGGGTTTCGCTGGTTATTTATCCCGGGGTTTCCTTGCGGGCCTCAGCGAAAGCAGTCTGGGATCATGTCCAGGCCATCAAAGCAGAGGGAACGCAAGCTGTGATCGACTTTCAAGAGCAGATGAAAGGGCATCCCCTGGAAGAATTCCATGCCTTTGCAGGCTTCCCGGAGATTCGCCAGATGGAGGAAAAATACTTACCTAAAGCAGATACCGTGCGCAGATACGAGGACACTATCGGCTACAAGCCATGAGGATCATAAAGAGTGAAATGAACACCGGGCGAAAAAGGAAAAATCTAACCAAGGAGGGCAGCATACAGGGCCTCTCAATGAACTTCATAATCTGGATCAGGGATGATGGGTAGTCCCGCTTGCGCGGGCCATACCGGGTAAACATAGCGATTAGATACAGATTTCATTTGCCGGGAGAGAGCCGGCGAATCGAGTAGCTAAAATTCATGAATGGAGGTAAATCAAATGAATTTCCAAAAAAGAGAATTCGCTTTGGACCGTAGAGAATTTTTGAAAACGACGATTCGTAGGATGACAGCCCTTGGAGGAATTTCACTTCTCGGGGTTAATCCCCTTTATGCTAAGCCAGCTTACAATGTCGGTGATATTACGGTAACGTGGGCCGGTATTTTTCTTTATTATCTCCCCCTGGAAATTGCCAAGGAAAAAGGCTTTTTGGAAGAAGAAGGGATTAAAATCGGAAAAATCTTCACCTCAAAAGGTGGGGCCACGACTGTAAGAAACATCGTAGATGGGGGGCTTCCCTTTGGAGAATGTTCTGCGGATTCGGCAACCATGGCCATTGTTAAAGTAAAAGAACCTTTTAAACTCGTTGCGGGGGGAGTTAAATCTCCAGGCAGTTTAGCATGGGTGGCGCGTCCTGATTCTCCCATCAAGAAAATACAGGATCTTAAGGGGAAGACTGTGTGCTTCACGTCTCCTGGATCTGTTTCCGAAGCTTTAATCGCATTATGTCTCGAGGCCGCACCCGGAATTAAGCCTGCCGATGTCAAGAGAGTTGCCGCCGGGGGAGTTGGACCTGGATATACTCTTCTGGAAAAAGGTGAAATCGATGCCGCTTTTACTTTGGAGCCCACTACATCGACAAAAGGAACGAAATTTAGAATCTTATTCTATGCCAGAGAATTCGCTCCAGACTACTTCCAGACTTTCTGGATGGCTCGGGAATCTTTCTTGAAGTCCCACCCGGATGTAATGAGAGGGTTCCTCCGGGCTCGGGCGAAGGCCGTTAAGTTCATTCTGGAGAAACCGGAAGAGGCAGCAAATATCTTGATTAAAACGAACGAGGTGGCCACCACAATGAAGTTGGCGATGACGACCCTAAAAGAAGAGGGCGCAATAACCGGCGAATATTACTCCGATAATCGCTTTATCAAGAAGGGTTTGGATCTCGTTGAAAAGGGCATGAGAATCGTAGGGTCGATAGCACCCGATGCCAAAATTCCATGGGCAGAGATCATTGATCAAGGATATATAGAGGAAGCGAAAAGGATAAAGTTGCCGTAATTGGGGTAAAGGAAGGTGGCCCGGGCTTGGTCCTGGGCCAGCTTTTCAGGGTAAAAGTATGGTGGTTTTGGAAGTCAAAAATATCGGAAAAGTTTACCAGGTCGATGAGATGGGTCTTATGAGCCTGGAGGCCCTGAAAGATATTAATTTGACGGTTAATAAAGGTGAATTCATATCCGTCATTGGCCCCAGTGGCTGTGGCAAGAGTACCCTTTTTGGAATCATCGGAGGGCTTGTGGAGAGCACTTTCGGCGAGATTCGCGTCAAGGGCGAAATCGTCAAAGGACCACACCCTTCCATAGGCATGGTCTTTCAGGAAGAGTCCGCTTTCCCCTGGTTAACTACCATAGAGAACGTGGAATTCGGGTTAAGGATGGCAAGGGTGAATAAAAAGGAAAGGCGAGCGAAGGCGCGAGAGATGATCGAATTAGTCGGTCTTTCCGGTTTTGAAAATCATTATCCAGGTGAGCTATCCGGTGGCATGAGGCAACGAGTGGCCATTGCCAGGACTTTGGTCATGGATCCTGAAATCATATTGATGGACGAACCTTTTGGAGCTTTGGACGAACAGACCAGATTAATCTTGGGCGAGGAACTTCTGCGGATATGGGAAAAAATTAAAGCAACCATCCTCTTAATTACGCACAGCATCAGTGAGGCCATCATGCTTTCCGAACGGGTTCTGGTGATGTCCGGGAGACCTGGTAGCTTTAAAAAAATGATCACCGTTGATATCCCCAGGCCCAGAAGTTCCTTCATCATTTCGACGAAAAGATTCTCCGAAATCACCGATGAAATTTGGAAGGAACTCAAAGAAGAGGCAGCCAAAGGAATGAAAACGTGGGGGTTGAAGGAATTGCCAGGGATGGATCGTGCGAAAAAGAGTAACTAAGGTAAAAATAACAAAATGGGCTATTATCTTGGGGGGGGCCACTTGTTTGGAAATCGTCGCCCGTGCAGGGATGGTCAGGCGAGCGACGTTGATTCCCGTATCGGAGATGTTCATTAGATTATGGAAGTTTGCCGTCACTGGAGAAATCCCGGCTCGTTTCCTTAAAGACTCCTCCATCGCGGGAAATTTCTTCATGACCTTCGCGGAGATTCTTTTAAGCTTTTCTCTTGCAGTGTTAGTGGGTTTGCCCGTTGGGATTCTTCTCTGGAAGTTTAAAACCTTAGCCCGAATTCTAAATCCATACCTCATTTCCTATTATGCCATTCCGATTTTTGCCTTATATCCCCTTTTTGTAGCCCTCTTCGGGGTAGGCATGTTTTCCATTGTTTTGATGGGATGGCTATTTGCGGTGGTTGCTATCATCATCAACACGGATACTGGGTTTCAGAAAGTCGATAAAGAGATTTACCCAAAAGTGGGCAGGAGTTTAGGGCTTTCGCGGTCAGAGATGTTTCTATGGATTTATTTCCCCGCCGCGACCCCTTATATCTTTACCGGCCTGAAGCTGGGGTTCATTTATTCCCTCATCGGGGTGATCGCTTCTGAATTCATCATATCCACCAGGGGATTGGGACATTTAGTTTCGTTCAGTTACTCTGCCTTTGACACGGAGAATATGTATGCTTCCATGCTTTTGATCATCCTGATAGCCGTTTTCATTAACGGCTTACTGTTACGAATGGAAGCTTGGATATATGGAAGGCGAGGGAGATGAAGGTCAGAAGAAAAAGAGCGATCGGGGTCCGACTCGGCACCCTATTCGTGCCCCTTCTCATAATCGCCTTATGGCAAATCAGCTCCATGGTCATTGGAGAGCTCGCCTTGCCATTGCCCTTGAGCACTTTAGGGGTGTTGAAAGATGGCCTGGTAGAAGGGGGATGGTTATTATCTAACCTGAAAGATACGATGACGGAGCTCTGGCTAGGATATTTATTGGCGGTCATTTTGGGGTTGGTCGTCGGTTTCATCTTGGGAATGCAACGTTTTGCTAGAGAGGTCTTGGAGCCCTTCGTCCTAAATATTTATGCCATCCCTAAGGTCACTCTTTTCCCTATTTTTCTATTCATTTTCGGGTTGGGAATGGCATCGAAAGTGGCCTTCGGTTTTTTCCATGGAATATTCCCCATCATCATTCTCACCATGGGCTCAATCAAAGACATCAAAGGGGTATATATTCAGGTCGGTCGATCTTTCAGATTGAATTCCCTAAAAATTTTTAAAGAGATCGTATTTCCATCCATTTTACCCTCTCTCATGACCGGCTTGAGACTTGGATTTAATCTGTCCTTTTTAGGGGTCATATTAGGGGAAATGGCGGCATCCAGGAGTGGTTTGGGATACATGCTGATGAAATCAGAAGGAGCCTTCTACATGGAAAAAATTCTAGCCATTATCTTGGTTCTGGCAGTTATTGCCATGGCCATAAATTTTATATATTACGCTATAGAAAGGAAATTAGGAAGAGTTGAAGAGAGCAGAGTGGTTGAAGATCTAAAATCTCTATCAGCGGGATAAATATCAATGCTCATTACCCAATCTAGGCAAAATGAAGTGGGGGGAATGCTCTCTTCTCCTTGGCAAGGGAAAAAGTGAAAGATGAATAATTTTATAAAAACAACGCGATAGGAAGCAAGTCTGACTTTAGGAACACCTATCCATCAAGTCCCTTCCTGGATTTTAGCTACCCGAAAATAGCCCGTTCCTTCCATCTGAACTTTTTCCAGATGTTCAAGGAAATTCTCCTGCCCTATGCCTTGCCCAGCATTGTCACCGGCCTGCGGCTCGGGTTCAACCTCACTTTGCTCGGCGTGGTTCTGGGAGAGCTGATCGCCTCCTCCCGCGGGCTGGGTTTTTTGTTGGCGGCCCGGGCTGCTGAAGGTTTTATCGTTGAGGAGGTAATGGCCATCGTCCTTTTCCTATTCCTCTTCGCCCTGGCCATAAATGGGGTCTTGAGCTTTGGGAGCGGAGTTTGACTCGAGGAGAGCGGGCTGCCCGATATGGCCGCTAATGGGTTGGCCTGGACCCCCGTTCAGGCAGGAAAAATTTCTCTCTTCCCCTTAGGTGGAGAGGGATGACGTAACACCGCAAAAAGGATGGCTGCTATTAAAAGGATGATGGAGAAAGTTAGAAGGACTATGGCGTAGCTTCCGGTGCGGTCGAAGACCCACCCCGCATAAATAGGGGACAGAAAGGTAGCTATGCCATTGCCCACCCCCATAATCCCCCTTAAGGTAGCATAGCTACGGCGTCCAAAGAAATCTCCTATCAGTGCCCAGTTAAGGGGTATGGTCCCCATGGTAGTAGCTACTGCGATGGGAAAAGCATAAAGGGTCGCGGTAGCCTGACTTAGCATCAGTCCGAGCATCCCCACCACAGTGGGAACGATACCCGCACTGCATAAAAAGACCTTATTCCATCGATCTCCCATCCAGCCCATGGCCAGAGAAGTAACGATGGTGCTGAAGGCCAACAAACTCACCAAATAGGCACTGGTAGCCTCACCCATGCCCTTCCACACCAAAATAGGGACGAGGTGGGTAGACAAGGCTACAGTAACAAGTATCCGCAGGGTGACGCTTAAGGACAGCAACCAATAATTAAAAGTCCTCAATGCTTCCCTTACTGAAAAGTCCACCTCCATGGCTGCTTGGCTTATTGGTCTGGACACGTC
>CAYQWO010000115.1:0-753 GCA_964421095.1 uncultured Syntrophaceae bacterium | reverse complement strand
GGGTAGTGCTGCTGGTAGGGCCACCATCAAAATAATCAGCCCGGCGGTGACCGCCCCTGTGCGCCAGCCAAAATTCAGTATTATGTATGAGAGCAACGGAGCCATGACCATCCCGCCGATATTCCCCGCGGAAGTGATTATGGCAAATCCTACGCCCCGGCGGCGGATAAACCAGTTGTTTACCGCTGCAGAAACAGGGTGGAAAAAACCAGCGTTGAATCCTAATGAAACTATGAAGACATAGATAAGGAAAAAGGCCCAAAAACTATGCACCGTTGAAAGCAGAATGAGACCAATCCCAGCCAAACTTGCTCCAATAATAATCATCACTCTGGATCCTAATCGGTCTATCAGGTGCCCAACTATGGGGCCCTCGGCTCCACCTTCAAGGCGAGAGGCACCGTAAAGGAGGGAAACGGCAGCCATGCTCACCCCAAGGTCACGCTTCAATGGGAGGAAAAAGACTGTAAAGCTATGGTAGAGAATACCCCCGCCCACGGCTTGAATTAGGGAGCCCAAAACCACAATCCACCAGCCGTAGAATACCCTGCTTACGATTGAGTTACAAAAACGGATCACCTTATAAGATAAAAATTTGCTTTTTACCACGGGAAGTATTTTACTGGGATTGAAGCCTGACTTTCAACTCATTTGTAAGGGAGCCGGAATTCCGCCCACTATTTTTTCAATTTAGCCCTATACCCTGCAAAAAGGTATCTGGTAAAATAGATTTATAATGTAGAAGATGGAAAG
>CAYQWO010000114.1:7984-9194 GCA_964421095.1 uncultured Syntrophaceae bacterium | reverse complement strand
TCTCTGGATTATTACGGAAATCAATTTAATACGGAACGAATGGATCGGCTGTTGCTGACCGGCGGCGGCTCCAATTTAAAAAATATCGCCCCCTATTTAACCCAGGAGTTGGGATTGCCGGTGGAGCGTTTGAACCCGCTCCCCCAAATCTTCTCTGTTTCTCGGAAGATCGATGGGCAGATTCTGGAGCAGATGGGGCCCGTCATCACGGTGGCGGCGGGAGCGGCGCTGGCCGGGCCCAAACAGATCGAACTCCTCCAGGCCCCCACACCCATTTGGTCTGGCCCCCGTCTGGAAAAGCTGATTCCCCGCCTTTCTGTTTCCATCACTCTGCTCATATTTCTATTAATCGTCTGGTATATGAACGGGCAGCTAACGTCTCTCCAGAAAGAACGGGAGGTGAAGCTGGCCAAGGTAAAGGCCCTGGAGTCCCTTCAGACGCAACTGACTTCCCTGAAGAGTCGCGAGGTCCAGATGAAGCAGGATCTCTCTCTTTTGCCCCCAGCGATGGCTATGCCCGTACCCATGGGCGATTTATTCCGGGCCGTCAGCCGGACCGTGCCCGAAAATGTCACGCTTACCCTCCTTGCGATTCAATCGAAAGAGAAATCTGCCAAGCCAGAATCTCCTATCCGGGAGCAAAAAGAATTACAGATCAAGGGCCTGGCTTTTGGCAGCGATCTGCACTGTCTTACGGCTTTGGCCCAGATCATCGAACGTTTAGAGAAGTCTTCCTCATTCCAAAATGTCAAATTGGTTTCTGCCCACGAGAATCACTCTTATACCCGGGCGGCTACTGAATTTGAGATCCTTTGCGGCATCGATCTGGCTCAGCCCAGAAGAAAGGAAAGCAGATAACCGGTGGCGCTAAAAAGTAGAGAAAAGATATTGCTCTTGGGCGTGGTTATCGCCCTGGCGATTTGGGCGTTTGATTGGTTCTATTACACGCCCCAGAAGGGAAAAATCCTACAGCATCGGGAGGGGATTCGAGCCGCCGATCTCAGGTTGAAAGAGCTCCTGATCTACAACCAGGGAATGCAGACCGTCGAGGCGGAGGTTTCCCGCTTGGAAAAAGAATTGCAGGAATATAAGGAGCGGATGCTGAAAGGTGCCGAATTTCGAGCTTTCTTAAAACACTTGGCCCAGCAGAGCGATCGCCTGCAGATCAAGATGATCTCCCTGAAACCGCAGGAAGAGAAGACTTCTCTGC
>CAYQWO010000114.1:1365-7884 GCA_964421095.1 uncultured Syntrophaceae bacterium | reverse complement strand
CCGGAGGAGAAAAAAAGTACCTCCACCTTTCAGTACCGCCGGGTCACTGTCCAGATGGTCGTCCTGGCAACTTACAGCGCCCTGAACACGTATCTCCTGGGGCTGGAGGAACTTCCCTTTCTCACGGTCGATCATCTGGAAATCGAGCAGCGCGAAAAGATGCTACCATTTTTGCAAGTCACCCTGGGGTTAAGCGTGCACATGATTTCCTGATAAATGGGATTATTCCGTAGGCGGGTGGGGCGAAGGCTTGGAAATGAAAATTTTGGAAAAACAAATTCTTAGGATGATATTGGCTCTGGTTTCTTTCGGCCTTCTTCTTTTCATCGGGGGTATGGGCGGGGAATCGGCATGGGCCCAGGGGCTGGTGCAGGAAAGGATGAAGGATCGGTTCAGCCGGCTCGCGGAAAAGAGGTTCCCAGGGCTCGCCGAAAGGAACCCCTTCCTCCTTCCCCCCGGAGTCAGCCTGCTTGCGAAGGGGGGGGCTCATGAGAAGACGGCCAAATCAGAGATGAAGTCCCTAATTATGCTCCAGCCCGCTCCCCTAAGGGTCAAGGCCATCTTGATTAGCGACACGATTCGCTTGGCGGCAATTGATAAATATATCGTCGGTGTTGGGGATACAATCAAGGATGAGAAGGTCTTAGAGATTGAACCCGACCGGGTCATTCTGGGAAAAGGAGAAAACAAAAGAACCCTGCTTTTGTCGCAGAGTCGGATCCCCCTGCGGGTCCAAGAGAAATGATCCTATTTCCCCAGCAGGGGAAATGGAAAAAATGAGGAGATCGGCCGTGAAAAACAAACTTTTCTTTATTCCTTTTCTGGTCCTATGGTTGGCTGTGGGGTGCGCAACTCCCCCGAAGAAAGAGGAAGCCAAGCTGCCTTCTCCGGTGGCCGAACCCCTCAAGCCCCCATCCCCTCCAGAAGAAAAATTGAAAGAATTGCTGGTCCCCCAGAGAGAGGAAGCGAAAAAACCCCCTGAACCCGTGTACTCCCTATTTGTCCGCGAGGCCAGTATTGGGGAGGTCCTTTTAACCTTTTCCAAAGAGAGCGAATGCAATATTATCATCGACCCGGGACTCAGTGGTACAGTCACTATCGATCTGAAGCAGGTAACTTTGAAGGAGGCCCTCGAGGCCATTCTCTCCCCTCTGGGCTTGACCTATTCTGCCGAAGGGAAATTCATAAAAGTCTTTCGACCAAAGATGGACACGCGGCTCTTCACCTTGAATTATATCGCCACGAAGCGCACCGGAAGAAGGCAGGTTTACGCCACCACGACCGGAGGGACCCAGCCAATGCCCTCCGCCTATGGCGGGTATGGCGGGATGCCACCCACCGGTTTAGCCGGGATGCCGACCACCGGTGTACCCGGGGTTACGCCCGGGATCACTCCGACAGCAGCCCGCATGGGATATACGGACCTCATCAGCGTGGATGAAGTGGACCTGTGGAAGGAGCTGCAAAAGGGATTAGAGGCCATCATTTTTGGACCGATGGTGGAGCAGGAAAAAGAGGGGGCTCCCGAGGCGGCCAAGGAAACCTGGACCCGAGTGGATCAAAAAGGGAAAAAATTGATCATCAATCGATCCGCCGGATTGATCTGGGTAACCGACTTTCCCAACAATTTGAACAAGGTGGCCTCATTTCTGGAGAGAATCGAGGGGACCTCCCAGAGACAGGTCACCATTCAGGCCAAGATCCTGGAAGTAAACCTGTCCGATGAGTACAAGGCGGGGATCAACTGGAAGGTGATCCAGGGCCTGCCCCGTTCTGTCAACCTGGCCTGGGGCCTAACCGACCAAACAGGAACCACGGGATTCCCTGGAGGGCTCACTGGCTATCCAGGGCTGGGCGCCACCATTGCCGCTCCGGGTACTTTCAAAATCAACCCCCTGGGGGGCGTCTTCGCTATCGGACCGGGGGGAGTGGAAGTGCCCCTGTCTGATATCATGCAGGCCATATCGCAACAGGGAGAATTAAAGGTCCTTTCCAGTCCGACGATCTCCACCCTCAACAACCAGAAGGCTATCATCCGGGTGGGCAACCAGGATGTCTACTTCATCACCGGAGCGGTATCGACCCTGGGCACAGTGACCCAGACCAGTCTACCCGTGACCATCGATGTAGGGATCATCCTGGACGTAACCCCCCAAATTGCCGAAGATGGCACCATCATCATGAACATTCATCCCAGCATCACAGAAAAAACCGGGGAGAAGCCTTCTCCGGATGGAAAGACCACTTTTCCCCTGCTCAGCGTAAGGGAGACCGATACAACGGTCCGGATAAAGGACAACCAGACCATTATCATCGCCGGCCTGATGCAGGAAAGAACTGAAAAGACCTATATTGGCGTCCCGGGTCTAAAATCGATTCCCTTGCTGGGGGCTTTATTCCGCTACAAAGAGGAAAAGAAAAGGAATGTGGAATTGGTGGTCATGATTACCCCTACCCTCCAGGTGGGGAAACCGGTGGAAGACCTGGCCAAAAAGTAAAGAGAGAAAAATTAACTCTGATGTACCAAGAATTCTATGGCTTAAGAGAAAAGCCGTTTAATCTCACCCCGGACCATGAATTTCTCTACCTGAGCGAGAGTCATCAAACGGCCCTCGAGTCCCTCCTCTACGGAATCCACGAGAGGTCGGGGTTTATGGTCCTTACCGGTGATGTCGGAACCGGAAAGACGACTATTTGCCGGGCCCTTTTGCCAAAATTAGGCCCGCAGGTCAGGACCGCAGTCATCTTTGACTCCTTCGTCAGCGAAGGAGACCTGTTAAAGTCGATTCTCCAGGATTTCGGGCTTCCCGCCATCGGCGGGTCCAAGAAAGACCGAACGGATGCCTTGCACAAGTTTCTAATCCAGATTCTGTCCCAAGGGGAAAACGCGGTTTTGATCATTGACGAAGCGCAAAATCTTTCCATTTTCGCTCTCGAGCAAATCCGTATGCTTTCCAACTTAGAGACCGAAAAGGAGAAGATGCTGCAGATCATTCTAATGGGCCAGTTGCAATTGGAGCAAAAGCTCCAGTCCCCGAGATTGAAACAATTGAACCAACGCGTGGCCATCCGCCATCGCCTGCGGCGGCTCACTCGACCCGAAACAGAACTCTATATCCAGCAACGCCTGATAATTGCCGGCGCTGGCGGCAGGATTCAGTTTGCCAAATCGGCCTTCGACAAAATCCATGAATTTTCGCAGGGAGTGCCCAGGCTGATCAACCTCCTTTGCGACCGTACGCTCATGGCCGCTTTCGTCGAACAAACTTACCACATCAATAAAAAAATCGTGCAAAAAGCCAGGGCCAGCCTTTCGGGAAAAGAAGCAGGGATGATCATCAGTCATTTTTGGTCGCTGTTCTGGCGTCCGGTTCCCCTGGGAATGGTCGTCCCTTTTGTCCTTATTTTTCTTTTTGCGGCCATCTTCTTATCGGACCCGGCTGCTAAGAATTGGGGAGGGACAAGAATTCAGGGGCTCTACTTGAAGTTCTCCCAGGCCCTGGGAAATTCTGCCGGGAAAATCCAGGTCCAGAAATCATTCACAGAATCAAAAGAAGTCCCCCCCAAAGGAGGATTCCAGTGAGTCTCATCATGGAGGCGCTTCAGAAGGCCCAGCAGATTCGCTTGCAGGAATCGAAAGGAACTCCTTTCTTCAAAGAAGCCAATGGAAAAAGTGTCCAAAGGCCCACCGGACGAAAGTATTGGGTGAGCCTCCTGATCGGGGGATTGGGGATTCTCCTCTTCATTTCTTTCGGCGGAAGCGCTCTATTGCCGCGGTTCCCTTCCCCAGAGGAACAAAAAATGGCTTCCGCAAATAAGAAAGAATCCGTTCTTCCACCAGGAAATATAAGCGAGATTCATGAGCCTTACCGGAAGGAAATTCCCCGTCAAAAAATCAAACCTCCCGGACAGCTGCCCAAGAATCCCTCAACACCCCTCCAGGCCGAAATCACTCCCCCGACCTCCGCTACTCCGACCTCAGCTCAGGCTATCGTGGATCCGCAGAGCGAAGGGCCATTGCCTTTGATCTCACCTTTGATGGGGGAGGAGAAAGAAGAAGTTCCCATGGGAAGAACCGCTGAAAAAACCAAGGAACTGAAAATTGACGGTGAAAAGGAGTTCTCCACAGCAAGGGAAGTCCTCACCCATTTCAACAGAGGAGTTCATTTCTCTCAGCAAGGGGATTTGGCCAGGGCCATTCAAGCCTACGAGAAGGTGATCGAGCTGGAACCCAATTATGTCGAGGCCTACAATAATCTGGCGATTGTTTATCAAGAGATGGGGGATTGGGAAAACGCCCGTTTGACCTACCAGAAATCCATCGAGCTCAACCCGCGATATGAAAAAGCCCATAACAACCTGGGCATTCTTCTCTGCCTCCAGGAGCGCTATGAGGAATCGATCGAGGCTTTTCAGAAAGCTCTGGTCATTAATCCCCGCAACCTGGAAAGCTATATTAATCTGGGAATTCTTTACAAAAAAACAGCCCAGATGGACAAAGCGGTCGCCTGCTACCAGAAGGCGCTGCACATCAACCCGCTCCATCCAGAGGCCCACTATAATATCGCCCTGCTCCATGAACAGTTAGGAAATTGGGCCCTGGCCATCGGCCATTATCAGCAATTCATCCACCTCTCTGCAGAGAATCGCTCCGACTTAGTCTCCATGGTCAAGAGGCATTTGGATGATCTATCGCGGGCCGTAAGAGAGATGAACCGGGGAAAGGGACCGGGGAATGGCTGAGGATAAAAGAAGTTTCGGTGATTTTTTGGTCGCTCGCGGCGTCCTCCTGCCCGAGCAGCTAAAAGAGGCGATCCAGAAGCGGAAACGCGAAGGCGAAAGGCTGGAGCAGACCCTCATCCGCCTGGGATATGTCCGGGAAGAACAGATCTTGCAGCACCTGGCTGATTACTCGAACCTTCCCTTTGTCGATCTGGATACTTACCTGATTGATGATCAGGTCATCAAAAGCATACCCGAAGAGATGGCCCGGCGTCATACGCTGATCCCTCTTTTTAAGATCGGAAACACCCTGACCGTGGCTGTGGCCAACCCCCTGAATATCCCGGCCCTGGATGAGGTGAGAAACAGGGCAAAAAGGGATGTCGAAATTGTGGTCAGCACGGAGGAAAAAATTAAAAGGGCCATTGACCAGCACTACGGATTCCCCGCGACCCTGATCGAAAACACCCTTCAGCAGTATGGCAAAACAAATGGGGAGGGACCGCCCCCGGAGCCGGCCGATTACCGCAAGACCCATGATCTGGTCAGCAAGGATCTTCTTGTCGGGCCGGTGGAAAACCTGCCGGCGATCCGCATGTTCGATTTACTGATGATCCAGGCCATTCGCGATCGAGCCAGCGATATTCACCTCGAGCCTGACGAAAGGGGGCTGCGCGTACGCCTCCGCATCGACGGCTTCTTGTACGAAATCCTCAGCCTGCCCAAGTCCATCCATCCTTCGCTTTCCTCCCGCATTAAGATTCTGGCCGAAATGGATATCGCCGAGAGCCGACTTCCCCAGGATGGAAACTTCAACGTCAAACTGGAAAACCGGGGGTTCGAAATCAGAGTCTCTACCTTTCCTACCATCCATGGGGAAAATGTCGTGCTGCGAATATTGGACCAGTCGAGTCCCCTGATGAAATTGGGGGACCTGGGCTTTGCCGAAGACATGCTTCCTCGTTTCCAGCAACTGCTCCAGAGACCTAACGGAATGATTTTGGTCACCGGCCCCACAGGATCGGGGAAGACGACCACCCTATATGCCTCTTTGAATGTGATCAATTCTCCGGATAAGAATATCATTACCATCGAGGATCCGGTCGAATACCGCCTGCCCCTGATTCGCCAGACCCAAGTAAACCTAAAAGCCGGGATTACCTTTGCCACGGGGCTCCGGTCCATTTTGCGACAGGACCCGGATGTTATCATGGTTGGAGAAATCAGAGATTTGGAGACAGCGCAGATGGCCATCCAGGCCGCCTTAACCGGGCATTTGGTGTTGAGCACCCTGCATACGAATGATGCCCCCGAGGCCATCACCCGCCTCCTGGACATCGGGGTCGAACCCTACCTGATCTCTGCCTCGGTCATCGGGGTTCTGGCGCAACGTCTCGTCCGCACAATCTGTCCGCTTTGCAAAGCTGCGCAACCGGTTGACCCAAAGACTCTGAGTGAATTGCTTGGGGTCGTCGGGAAGTCCAAGGACTCCCACGCCCTCTACCGGGGGAAGGGATGCAAAAATTGCAAACAAGCGGGATATTGGGGAAGGATAGGAATCTTTGAACTCTTCCTCGTGAACGAACGGATTAAACAATTAATCTCCGCAAAGGGCTCGACCCAAAGCATTCGAGAGACGGCCCGAGAAACGGCCGGATTGATTTCTTTGTGGGAAGATGGCCTCAAAAAGGTCCTGGAAGGGATAACCACCCTGGAGGAAGTGAATCGTGTAGCTTATCAGATATCTCCGGAGGCCTGAGTTTGGGCCCGGGTATCCAGACCCACCCGGTGGTGCAA
>CAYQWO010000114.1:0-1265 GCA_964421095.1 uncultured Syntrophaceae bacterium | reverse complement strand
TTTTCTCCCCAACGGCGATTAGGGATAAACCCACCCGCGCGGGAATGATTCTTTCCACCCCGACAAAAAGAGGGACCATTTTATCGAAAAACCGTATCTGGCTGGCCGAAAGCAGACGCTTTCTTAAGAGCGTGCCATTTACAAACCATCCCAATATACCGAACAAATTAAAATAATTTAAATGGCAAATCCGAAACCCATTCCCTTCCATCTTGCGGCTCAGATCCTCTCGCTGATAGCGCCGGAAATGCCCGAGCTCCCTGTCCAGACCATTGTAAAGGATCCGCAGAGCCGGAACGAAAATGATCAGCCTTCCGCCCGGAGATAGGAGCGGATGGAAATTTCTTAAAACCGCTTCGTCATTCTCGACATGCTCGAGGACATTAGAACAAACAATGGTATCGAAGGACCCTGCGAAATTCGGCGGGCCATTCTGCCCGATATCCCAAATGAGAATCTCCTTCAGCTGGAGATGATCCCGGTACTTTTCTTCTACCGTTTGCAGGTAGGTTGGATTCACATCGGTCGCGGTCACCCGTCCCTGACTCAACAGCCAGCCGGTCAGATGGCCGATTCCACAGCCAACCTCCAGGATCTCTCTTCCCAAATGGGGACTGATTTCCCTGGAAATCCACCGGTAATAGACCATTGCCTCCTGTAACCGGTGTTGCGTTAGAGTATTGACACTTTCCGCATCCATCATTTTGCCCTGACGATATTTTTCCCCGGAAAAAGGCTAATAACTAGGCAGGCAATAATTCCCCAATAAGTCAACCCCGCACCCAGACGAAACCATAGCGGATCGTAGACAAACTCCACCTCATGGGTTCCCGCCTTCAGGGGGACGGCTCGAAAGGCATAATTGGCCCGATATATCTTTGTTTCCTTTCCGTTTATGAAGGCCTTCCAGCCCGGGAAATACGTATCGCTTAGGACCAACAAGGACTTTTCCACTGCCTGCACCCGGAGGCGCAGCCCATTATTGCTCTCGGAGACAAACTCCACTTTATTTTCGGCGCAGCTCCTCTCTTCCCTGCCCTGGCTCTGAGGAAAGGATTCTGCCAGCCATGTCGGCTCTTCTTCGAGCAGAACGCTTTTGCCGGGATGGAAGCCGTTGGTACCCAGAGTACCCAGAATGGCCTGCGCCTGCAGAACTTGGAAATCTTTCACCAGCCATGCTCGGGAAAGAAAGTTGCGGTTTCTGTATAACTTCACGGTATTTTCTTTCAGAAGTTCTTCCCTTTTCCCCGGCAGCCCATCCAGCC
>CAYQWO010000113.1:0-9202 GCA_964421095.1 uncultured Syntrophaceae bacterium | reverse complement strand
AGAACCCGGTGGGCCAATCCTGTAACCTGTGCTCGCTGATGACCTTTGCTCTATTTCCCCGAAGCATGTCGAGAACCTGGAAGATGAATTTCCGCGTATCTCGCGGGTCGATGACATCATGCAGGCCGTAGACGCCGGCCGCTCCCCAGGGGGAGCTGGCGGTCATCCATTCTTCCCGCACCCGCCGCTTCTCGGCTTCGGGGTCTTTCGCCTCTTTGATTCTACCCTCCATGGCCAGCTCCAGCCCGATCTCTGGATCCACAAAGCTTAACCGGGCTGTGGGCCAGGCGGCGATGATGTCCGTCCGCTTGAGGTTGCCCTGCATACACATAACGCCCATCGCGTAGTATTTTCGTATGATGATATGGATTCTTGGCACCGTGACCAGATTTTGCGCCTGCAGCCAGACCATGATCTTCGTGGGCAGCTTCAGTTTCTCTGCCTCCTTTCCTGGAAACATACCCGGTATATCCATCAGCGAGATGAGCGGGATATTAAACGAATCGCAGAGGCAGAGGAAGTCGACGGCCTTCTCGCTCGCCGGAACGTCGGGAGCTCCGGCATTGAACATTGGATTATTCGCATAGATGCCCACGACACGGCCGCCGATCCGGGCCAGGCAGGTGATGAGCGATGGAGCGTAATCTTTCTTTATGAGAAAATATTTCCCGTCATCCACGATCATCTTAACGAGCCGGTGCATGTCGTACGCGCGGTTGAGCTGCATCGGAATGATCTTTTCCACGTTATCCAGTCTGCGGTAGGGATCATCTTTGGGAGAAATATAGGGCGGCTCTTCATTGCAGTTGGACGGCATATAGCTCAAAAACTCTTTTACAATCTTCAGGCATTCTTCATCATTGTCGGCGACGGCGTCTGCTTGCCCCGTGCCGCGGGACTGAAGCTCCCATCCGGCAAGCTCCTGGGCCGTGATGGTCTGCCCGATCGACCTCCCCAGCATCTTTGGGCCAGCCGCGCCCATCGCGCTGCCTTTGACCATCACCACGAAATCCGCCTTGGCGGCGTTCCAGGACGGCTCGCCGAAGCACTCGCCCATGATGGCGGATATCCTGGGAATCCTGCGGGTGAAAGTATCTTTGCTGTCTTCGAGGGTGTAAGCCAGCCATTCGCCCAGCCACTCCCTGGAACCCATCACATCTTGAATCCTTACCCCGCCCGACTCGTCAGCCAGTTCAATAATGGGATATCCCCCATCCAGGGCCAGCTTCCTCTGGGTATCCGTCTTCCGGTGTCCCACCGTGCCGCCGCTTCCGCCGAGAACGGTGCGGTCCTGGGCAATGACAGCAACCTTGCGGCCGTTGATCGTCCCTGTTCCGCAGATGCGGCCATCGGCCGCGGTGATCTTCTCCAGCTCCGGTATGTTGGCATGAGCGAGCAACCCAAACTCAAGAAAGCTGCCCGGATCGAGGAGTTTTTCGACTCTTTCCCGGGCCGTCAGTCTTCCGCGCGCATGCTGTTTCGCGATCTGTTCGGCCCCGCCCATCTGTTTCGCCTTCTCCCGGCGAGCGAAAAGTTCTTTAATACTCTCTTCCATGGTCAAGTCACCTTTCTCCTACAACGACTTGTTTGTTGGGTCGTGCTTCACCTTATCTTTTTCATCGCAGCGTTATCTATTTCCTCCCCATCCAACGGCCCTCTTGCTAATTTTCGTTCCTCCTTTAATTTCCTGCGGCATCCAGTATTTCATCAGAATTTCGTCGGCCAGTTGGCCAGGCGGTGCTCGCTGAGGCCGCCTCGATGGTCCTGACAGATCTCCAGGGCCCGCAGGATGTAGTCCCGGGTCGCCGCAGGTTCGATCACGTCATGAAGGTAGTGCCCTCCCGCCGATCCGCGCCAGGGCAGTGATGACCGCTTTGCCGAAGAGGGGCTTCAAGGGAAAGAGGCTTTCCCGGTCCACGATGCAGCGCAGGATTCGATGCATATCGTAGGCCCGGTTGCGCGCCTCCGGCAGGAAGCTGAGGATGCGCCCCATCTCCTCCCCGGAGCCCGGCGGTACTTCCCTTCGGGGGGCAAGCTCATCGCGGTGCGCAGGCATGTAGCTGAGATACTGGCGGATGGTTTGGAAGCAACCCGGCTCGTCCTCCGCCACCCGGTCCGCCATCCCGGTGATCTCGCTGTGCACTTGCCAGCCCCCCAGCTCTTCATCCGTGACCTTCTCGCTGATGGCCAGCTCCAGGACCCGCGGCCCGGAGACGCCCATTGCGCTCCCCTTGACCTGGACGATGAGATCGGAGAGGCAGGCGATCCACGTGGGCTTGCCGTAGCACTCGCCCATTACGGCGGTGACCAGCGGCGCTTGCCGCACGCGCGTGAGGCCGCGGAGAAAGGAATCAAACTCACCGCCCCCAAACGAAGCAAGCCCCCGGGAGCCCATGATATCCGGCATGCGCGCCCCGCCCGCCTCCCCCAGGTAGACCAGGGGAATCCCGCGGCGCGCCGAGACTTCCTTCATCTCCCGCTCTTTGCGGCCCGCCACTCGGCTGGAGGTGGAGGCCAGGACGGTGAAGTCGTTGGCGATGACCATCACCTGCCGGCCTTCGATCCTGCCGAAGCCGCAGATCTTGCTGTCCGCAGGGGTCTTCTCCTCCATGCCCGGCATATCGGAAAAATTGAGCATGCCCACTTCCAGAAAGGAACCGCGGTCCAGAAGCTGCTCGATTCTTTCCCGGGCGGTGAGCTTGCCCCGGGCATGCTGGCGGGCAACTTTTTCCGCCCCGCCCATCTCTAAAGCGCGTTGCTTGCGCCGCCGGAGCTCCTCCATCTCCTTTTCAAAGGCCATAACCACCCTCAAATCTAAAAAAAAGGAATTCTGGGCTAATGGGATTTAGGAATGGAATCTGCTCTCCTTACTTCCTTCAAGCGAACAGCATCTGTTGGGCAGGTGAGCATACAAAGCCCGCATCCCATACATTTGTTGGGATCCACCGCCGCTGTATCTTCTATGCGGATGGCCTCGAAATAACATCGGTCCAGACACGTCCCGCAGGATGAGCAGGAGGCAGCATCTACCTCGGCCTGGAAACGACTGGGGACGACGAATTTTTTCACGCCGCTTCTAAGAAGGACCCAGTTCATACAGCAGTCGCTGCAGCAATTGCAGATGAAATGACCCAGCTCCTGGCTGTTGGTAGTTACGTGGACCAACCCTTCTTCCTGGCATATTTTCAGCATACGGATGGCTTCTTCTGGGTCAATCTTTCTTCCTGTTCCTCTTTCGATCGCATAATCTGCCGCCCGATTGATTTGGAAGCAGACTTCCACAGGCTTCCCGCATTTTCCGTCGATGGCCCGGCAGGAGCACTTTGTAACCGCAAGATTTTCGGCCGACTCCACGATTCTCTTGACGTCCTCGAAGGCCAGGATTTCCGTTTTTGGGTCGATCCCTACATTGACAGGGATGACCCGGACAACGGGGCGGGGAAGCATCTGCTCAATCTTCTTACCGTATCCGCTCCACTCTGTAGCCATGTATTCCTTCCAGAGGTCCAGCAATTCCCGGGAAGCATCCAGAGAAACGGCGCTGGAGTCATGAAATTGCCCAACCCTGCGCACCCGATAATATTGGGTAATCTCTCCCTTTTGGGACTTGAAGAGCAAACCCTTCTGAAATAAGGAAGCAATCCTTTCCTCGACTCTTTCCCTGGGGATCCCCGATTTCTCCGCAATATCCTCCAGGGTGGCGGGGGGGGCCGCGGCCAGCAAAATTCTTCCCCCAATCTCATCCACTAACGTGGCAAAGATCTTCGGAATGATTTTCGAATCCCCGGCGCCGATTTCTTCTGCTAACTTTTGAAAAACGGTTTTTCCCGCCATCTTCATGAGCTCCTTCCTACCAGATTTGTGAGAAATTTTCCAGGAACCGCTTGCGGCACTTCTCTGCCTTCTTTCTCTTCCCCCGTAGTCAAATGAAGTGCCACCTTCTTTGCGGTTTTCTGTAAGGGGTAGCTATTGACTTGGCCTCTTACCTTTTCCCCAGTTCCATCATGATCTTTTCTTTCAGTTTATATTTCTCTACCTTATTCGTTGGCGTTTTGGGCAGATCATCGATAAACCGGATATGTTTGGGCCACATAAACCTTGGCATCTCCGACCCAATCCACCTTCTGAGTTCTTCCTCCGATAGATTTTGCCCCGGTTTCAAGACTGCATAGACGACAATATCATCTTCTTCGCCTTCCTCCGCGGGAATGGGAAATGCCGCACAAACGTCAACCTGGGGGTGACTGTGAATAAGATCCTCTATCTGATAGGAAGAGATATTTTCGCCCCGGGTCCTGATAAATCCACCCATCCGGTCCACGAAATAATAAATTTCGTCTTCGTCCTTATAGACGGCATCCCCTGTATGGAACCATAAATTTCTAAAAGCCTCCAGGGTGGCTTCCGGTTTATTGAAATACCCGTCGAGCATCGAATAAGGCACCTTGCTTCGGAAGGCTAATTGTCCGCATTGCCCCGGTCCCAGTTCTTCATCCCGCTCGTTTAAAACGGCGGGCTCCAGCGCCACCGATTTGCCCATAAACCCCTTTTTGATTTCCTCCTTTCCGGAGAGTACCGGAAAGCCCCATTTCCGGGCAATGGCTTTGATCTCTTCGCGGGAATAGCCTTTAAAGAACTCTACGGGCGTTCCCTCCCCCTCTTCTAGTTCATCGATGATACCCAAAAAACCTGCGCCGGCCTCAGTTTGGCCGTACCCCCCGGATACGAAATCAATTCCGAACCTCTTGGCCACCTTGTGATGGTACTGCGGCAGTGGCTGCATGTGCACGAATTTCAATGGATTCAGCCGATCCTGGTCTGTTTCGGGAAGATTCATCAGCCACGGGATCATCACATCCAGAAGCGTAGCTCGACTGGCCCCGCTTTTGTGAATCCGCCGCCAAAAATCACGGGGACTGAATTTGTCCCAAATCGCCACGGCACATCCGCTCCATACTCCCCGAACCAGATTACTGAAAGCGCCCCCGACATGGTAGAGGGGCAGGTCGTTATAGATGATGTCATCCGGATGGAGTAATTTCCGGCCGCTGAATGTATACTGGCTCATCCACCGGTGGGATTGCACTACCCCTTTCGCCGCTCCGGTAGTCCCGGACGTGTAAATGATGTTGGCCGTGTCGTAATATTCGATGGCCACGCCCAGGTTCGAGTCGTCACTGGTCAAAAGATCGTCGAATGAGGACAATCGAAATTTCTTATCAGGTCTGATGCCCGCGGCTTCCCGTGCATAATCGTGATCTTCGCGGCGGGGCTGATATAGGATTACATCAAGGTCCGGCAACTGGGAAGCGACATCATTCAGCAGGAAAACCATGGACTGTTCCGTGATGAGAAGCTTGGGGCCTGTGTCATTGATCTGATAGGAAAGCAGGCGGCCTTGGTAATTGAAATTTATGGGAGAAAAGATCGCCCCAATTTTCCAGATGCCGAACATCGCCAGAGCGGTCACCAAAGGATTTTTCAGGAATACAGATATGCGATCCCCTTTCTTCGCCCCCATTGTCGACAGGTTCCGCCCGATCCGATTGGCCAAGCGGTTCATTTCACCGTAAGTCAGGCGTCTCTCTTCTTCCCCGTAACAAATGAGTAGCTTATGAGCGTCTTTTTCAGCCAATTCTTCGAGCGCGCCCAGAACGTGGGGTCCATCTTTAATGAATTCCCTTTCCAGTTCACTCCTGTTCATTTTTTCAATGCCCGATCTACAAGAGACGCCTCAATATTTTTCCGGTTCCCCCATGTCTGGGTAACTCGTCCCGGATTTCGATGATCCTGGGTACTTTATAGAAGGACATCTTCCCTTTGCCCCATTCCATAAGCTGCTCCGCGGTTATTTTCCCTTTGAATTCTGGCTTCAGAACAACTACAGCCTTTATGACTTCTCCCTTTTTTTCGTCCGCGACCCCCTTGACCCCGCAGCTCTCCACGGCGGGATGGCGGTTCAAGAAAACCTCCACTTCTTCCGGGAAAACCGAATAGCCCGAGACCTTAATCATCTCCTTCTTCCGGCCAAGAAAGTATAGATACCCATCCTCATCGAACCTGCCCATATCCCCGGTGTAAACCCACCCGTCTATCAGAGTTTCAGCGCTCTCCTTGGGTTTCTTCCAATAGCCGATAAAATTACAGGGAGCCGAGACGGCAATCTCCCCCATTTCTCCCAGCTCCATTACTTTATTCTTGTCCTCAAAAGATACGATTTTGAATTCCTCCCCATACGTGGGAATTCCTACGGACCCCCACTTGATAGGCCGGTCGAGGGGCATGAAGGTATCCCCGGTGTGGGTTTCCGTAAGGCCGTAGGACGATTCCACGATCTCCGCTCCTTCCCCGAGATATTTTCGCCACCGGTCAGCAATTTCGGCGGTTAACTGAATCCCTAAAGAGGAAACGCGGTTCCGACGGATGGACCTCAGGTTATATTTTTCGATATCCGGATGATTCATCATGCCCATGTTCATGGAGGTGACGGTATACAAGAGTTCTGGATGGTATCGATCGATCGCTTTCAGGGCCTGCAACGGATCGAACCGGGGGAGAATAATCTGAGTAAGGCCCTTATAAAGGTTGCTGTTGAACTGGAGCATTCCCATAATATGGTATAGAGGGGCCATTTGCAAGATGTAGCGGCTCACCCCTGTCGTATAAAGTCCATGGTAGGAAATCTGGGCAACGCAGGCGGTCTTATAGATCACATTATAAAAGGTATGCATCGCCCCTTTGGGGAGGCCGGTCGTCCCACCCGTGTACTGAAGCAGCGCGAGGTCTTTATGCAAGTCAATGCTTACATTTGGCGGATCCGAGTCGTAACCCTGCAAGATATCCAGCAATTCCACCGTATCGGGGAAATGCCGCCTTTCCCGCACATACTCTCCTGGAACCTCCTCCAGGCCCGAGGTCTTTAAGAAATCTCTGTGACCCGTCACCACGACTTTTTCCAGAGGAACCTTTCCCAGGACCGAATGCACGGTCTCCATATATTCGTCGAGGCAAACCAGAACCCTGGCCTCTGAATCCTGCAGCTGGTATTCCAGCTCCCATTCTTTGAAGGCCGGGCTGCAGGCGGTCAGGGTAGCCCCCGCTTTTAAGATTCCCAGATAAGTCACCGCAAAGGCTGGCGTAGTGGGAAGGAATAGGGCCACCCGATCTCCTTTTTTTATTCCCGCTGCGATCAGGAACCGGGCAAAGGCATTGGACATCAAATCCCACTCCCGGAAGCTGATCTCCCGGTTGAAGAAGACGAGCCCTGCCCTTTCCGGATCCTGGCGCGCATGCCTGGTCAAATAAGCAAACAGAGGCTGCTCTCCCATCTTCAAGCGCAGGTCTCTGGGCAGGTAGCTGGGCCAGTTTTTATTCCTCCAATAGGAATTGGAATAAGGTGACACCATTTATGCTTCTTTCCCTCCCTTCAACAAAAAATCCAATCTCTCAAGTTTTGACCGGCCGTCCCTTCAGGCGCCCAGATAGGGTTTGCGGATCATCGGACCAACCGAACATTCTTACAGCCGGAACCGAACAGTCTGCTCAGGGAGAAGGCACCTTTTCGGGTGCGGTTAGCTCCCTTGCCTCTCGCCTTCTTAGCCATAGAAAAGCCAAGAAGGGAATTGTCAGTCCGGCGCCTATGGCGGTGACCCTCCATTCGGGGACAGCCCAGAGCAAACCGATACCAATACATATGACCCGCGTCGGTAGGTTGATTCCCCCAATCGTGAGTAAATAACCCTCAAATCCAGCCGCCAAGAAATACACTCCGACAATGGCTGTACCAAAATGGAAAAGGCTCGGCAGGAGAGGACCCTGCAGAATAAGAGAAGGCTCAAAGATGAAGAAGAAAGGAACAATATAGATAACGACGCCCATCTTCATTGACTCCCACGCTGTCTTCATGGGGGGCGCGCCGGCAATCGCGGCGGCAAGGAAGGAGCCGGCTGCCACCGGCGGGGTAATGGCTGAGAGCATGGCATAGTAGAGGATGAAGAGGTGAGTGGCGAGGAGGTTGAACCCGGAGGCTACCAGTACCGGTGCCAGACTCATCGCCAGGAAAATATAGGCCGATGTCAGCATGCCGACCATTCCCAAGACATAGCAAACCGCTGTACCCAAGAGAAGGGCAATATGCGGATTGCCCCTCGAGAAGTCAATAATGCCCGAGGTGAAAGAAGGAGCCACGCCGGTAACAACCAACCCGGCAATGATGAGGCCCAGGGGTATAATGATACCTAACGTATCCACCAGAAGCTTGCCGACGCCGTCGATAAGTGAGAGAAGCTTCCGGCCGTTAATCCTGGTCCTTTTCCTCAGCATGGCGAGAACGAGGAGAAGTGCGGAGGCATAGAAGGGGGCCGTGGCCTCCCATCTCATGATCATCAATCCGTAGACAAGGAAAATCAACACGGCAATGAAATGATATCCGTCCTTAACAGCACTCCAGAACTTGGGTATTTCTTTCTCGGGCAATCCTTTCAGCCCGACCTTGGCGGCATAAGCATCAACCTGAAACAGCAGCCCAAAGTAATAGAGAAGGCTGGGAACAAAAGCCGCAACCATGATAGTGGAGTAGGGAATATTGGTCATGGCAGCCATAACGAAGGCAACGGCGCCCATAACCGGGGGCATGAGGACACCGCCGGTGGAAGAACAGGCCTCAATCGCTGCAGCCCGGTGAGGTGTGTAGCCCAGCTTAATCATGGACGGTATGGTCACCGATCCAGTCCCCACGATGTTGGCGAAAATGCTTCCGCTGAGGCTGCCGAAGAAGGCGCTACCAATCACTTCTACCTTGGCAGGACCGCCGCGATAACGCCCCGCGATAGACATGGCTAGGTCGAGGAAGAATCCCCCGGCCCCGGTTCTGATCAGGAGGCCGCTAAAGATGAGGAACCCGATGAGAATGCCGCCGACGACCTGCATGGGGATGCCCATAAATCCTTCGCTATCGAAGGCAATATGTCCGATGAGGGTCGGCAAAGGAAATTCGGGACCCTGGAACATGCCGGGCATGTGGGGCGCCAAGAGAGGATAAACGCCGAAAAAAAGACACACGAAAAAGAAGAGGGTGCCACCTGTTCTTCTCGATGATTCCAGCACGAGCAGACAAAGGATAAGGGCGGAGGTAAAGTTAAATGTCGAGGGATGCATGGACCAGCCGCCCTGCTGCATATCCCTGGCGTTGAACGCGAAGTAG
>CAYQWO010000112.1:7867-9218 GCA_964421095.1 uncultured Syntrophaceae bacterium | reverse complement strand
AGGTTTTGCATCCCTTCTACAAAATAGCCCCTTAAGGATAACAGAAGAAAAATGAGCAAACCACAGAAAAATGATCTCGTGAAATGGACCCAAAAGAAAACATCAGATAGAAAAAGATAAATCACCCCTTCTAAAAACTGGGGGTAAACAAAGTCGGCTTCTTCATTGACTTTACTATACAATCAAACCTATAATTATTAAAAACTCTCTCGAGTTGATTTGCCATGACGAAGATCAAGACCGTCTTCGGATGCCAGAATTGTGGGTATCAATCGCCCAAGTGGTTGGGCAAGTGCCCGGATTGTGGCTCCTGGAATTCTTTTGTGGAAGAACCTTTATCGACCTCCGCGGAACGAGAGGCCTACTCCATCGCCATTCCCGGCCGTGACCTTCCCCCGCAATCCATCACCGCCCTGGAGACCTCGGACGAGGGAAGATTGAAAACTGAGGCGGCCGAGTTCGATCGGGTCTTGGGTGGAGGTTTAGTGATTGGCTCTGTGGTGCTCATCGGCGGTGACCCGGGAATCGGCAAATCCACCCTTCTCCTCCAGGCCCTGGACCGATTGGCCCGCAGAGGAGTGAGCGTCCTTTACGTATCCGGGGAAGAATCGCTGCGCCAGACCAAGATGCGCGCGGATCGTATCGGGATCTCCTCCAAGGACCTCTACGTGCTGGCAGAGAACTCGCTGGAGAAGATCATCGAGGCCATCCAAAAACTCAAACCGAGAGTGGTGGTCATTGATTCCATCCAGACGGTCTTTACCTCTCAGCTCCAGTCCGCTCCCGGCTCCATCGGCCAAGTCCGGGAATCCGCTGGAAAGCTCATGCTTCTATCCAAATCTACCAACCTCTCCACGTTCCTCATCGGCCACGTGACCAAAGAAGGGGCGATCGCCGGCCCCCGCGTTCTGGAACATATGGTGGACACCGTTCTCTACTTCGAGGGCGACAGGGGCCACCCGTACCGTATCCTGCGGGCCGTGAAGAATCGCTTCGGCTCTACCAATGAGATTGGCGTCTTCGAGATGAAAGACAGCGGTCTGGAAGAGGTGGCCAACCCTTCGGAACTTTTCCTGGCCGAGCGTCCCATCAACGTGTCCGGTTCGGTGGTCATCTCCAGTATGGAGGGTTCCCGGCCCATCTTGGTGGAGCTGCAAGCCCTGGTGAGTTCCACTTCTTACGGAATGCCCCGGCGCACGGCGATCGGTGTTGACCCAAACCGACTCTCCCTGCTGGTGGCTGTCCTGGAAAAGAAGGTCGGGATGAACCTGGCCCAGCAAGACATCTTCGTCAACGTCGCGGGGGGTGTACGCATTGAGGAGCCGGCCGTAGACCTGGGGGTCATCTCGGC
>CAYQWO010000112.1:0-7767 GCA_964421095.1 uncultured Syntrophaceae bacterium | reverse complement strand
CTGCTGATTTTAATCTTCCCGCTACCCCTCTGGGGGCAGCCCCACGATTTTGACCCTAACCGATCCCCCATCCTGGTCTTTTCATCCAACGTTTACGGCGAAGTCGAGCCCTGCGGCTGAAGGGATAATCTGCTTGGCGGTCTGCCCAGGCGAGCTTCTTTCATCGAGGAGCTGCGGCGTGCCCGGAAGGGCGTCATCCTCGTGGATACGGGGGATTTGCTTTACGCCCGCACTCCTACCCCAGGCCCCAATGTGCAAAAAGTGAGTGAACTGAAGGGTGATCTTTTCATGAAGGCCTACAATCTCATGGGATACGATGCCTTCACGCCCGGAGAGCTTGACTTCTCCTTTGGCGTAGGTCCGGTCTTCCAAATGAGCAGGCAGGCGAAATTTCCCTTCCTGGCCGCAAATCTGATGTATGCCGAGTCCAAGAAGCCCGTTTTCAAACCTTATATAATCAAAGAAGTCCAGGGGGTCAAAGTGGGCCTCCTGGGATTGATCTCCAACCGGCATCCGCTGGGGGGGGGCCCCGAAGAAAAGGGAAAATATTATCTGGCCGACCCGATTGAGACCGCCAAAAAGATCGTCCCCCAATTATTAAAGAAGAAATGCCAGGTAATCGCTGCTTTAGCCCATATGGGGCCAGATGAGCAGCAGATGCTCGCCCAATCCGCCCCGGATATTTTCTTCATTCTGGGTGGCCACAACCCCTATTTACAGCCGACCCCGACGAGAGCCCATAACTCGCAGATTTTTAATGCCGGCTCCCGGGGCGAGCATCTGGGTCAGGTGGAATTCTTCGTCGAGGGCAGGGATCTGTATGCTCGCTACCAGATCATCAGCCTCACGGCGAGATACGCTGACCATCCCCAGGCCCAGGAGCTTCTCAACCAGTACAAGGCCAGCCTCCGGGAGCTTCTGCAACTGCCGCCTCAGACGGGCCAGCGGAAAGGTCCCGGTGTGGTCGCCCCAGAGACGGCCGCTCTTTCTGCGGGGCCATTCGTCGGTGAAAGTGTTTGCCTTCCTTGCCATGAATCACAGCATAGGAGCTGGCTGGAAACCCTTCATGCCAGGGCTTTCCAAACCCTGGTACAGCAGAATAAATCTTCCGACCCCGCTTGCCTGGAGTGTCACACAACCGGCTATGGAGAGGCGAAAAAAGACCCAACCGCCAACTTCCAAAATGTCCAATGTGAAGCCTGTCACGGTCCGGGAGACGGCCATCCTGAGTCGCGTAAAACCCTCTCCAGGGTTGGCGAAGACCAATGCCTCAAATGCCATAATGCCGCCAACAGTCCGAACTTCAGCTATGCCACCTCTCTGGGGAAGGTCCGTCACGCCAGAGGGAAAGATTAGCCCAGGGAAAAAATTTCATGAAGATTTCAGGCATCATTCTGGCCGGAGGCCAAAACATCCGCATGGGGAAAAATAAGGCTTTTCTCGAGCTCAACGGCGAGCGCATCATCGATCGCACGAAAAAACTCTTTCTGGAGCTTTTTGACGAAGTCCTGCTGGTGACGAATTCCATCCTGGATTACCTGGACCTAAACCTGCGCGTGGTTGCGGACCTTCATCCCGGCAAGGGAGCCCTGGGGGGAATTTATACCGGCCTTTTTCATGCTACCCACTCCCATGCGTTTGTGGCGGCCTGCGACATGCCTTTCCTCAGTAAGGCTCTGATCAGACACTTAGTCGATCTTTCTCCCGACTATGACATTATCATTCCGAAAACCCAGGATGGCCTGCAACCCCTGCACGCCATCTACTCCCGAAAATGCCTCCCTTTTATGGAAGACCTGATTCGCAAGGATAACCTCAAGATCATCAATTTTTTCCACCGGGTCAAAAAGAGGGAGGTTCCCACTGAGGAAATCCTTCCCCTCGACGCGAAGCTCACCTCTTTTCTAAACGTCAATACCCCGGAAGACCTGGCCCGGATCAAAGATTATCTTGCCCGGTGATCTTCTCCCTTGCTCATCAGGGTGTCTGCTGTTAAACTAATTACGAAGTCATTTCATGCTTTGACAATTGAGGAGGGAAAAATGCTCGAAGGTTTAAAAAGTCCCATAATGATTCGCCACCTTGAAGTCCGCAACCGGGTGGTCATGCCGCCCATGGCCACGCGTTTTGCCTCCGAGGGCGGGGCCGTAACCAAGCAACTGATCGATTACCACACCGAAAGGGCCAAAGCCGGCGTGGGACTGCAGATCGTGGAAAATGTGAGTATCCAGGAACAGGCTCCCCCCTATATATTGCGGATTCATTCTGACGGCGTGATACCAGGGTTCAATGAATTGGCCGAATCCATCAAGGGGTGGGGAGCGAGAGCCGGTATCCAGCTCAATCCCATGGGATCACCCAAACAGCTCATGAACATCAATCAGATGCCCTCAGAGGAGATTCTCAGCCTGATCGAAGATTTCGCGGCCGCCGCCCTGCGGGCGAAAACAGCCGGCTTCGACCTGGTGGAGATTCACGGCGCGCATGGCTATCTCATTGCCCAATTCACCTCTCCCCGCAGCAACCACCGCCACGATGAGTGGGGAGGGACCTGGGAAAGGAGGGCCAATTTCCTCCTCGCGCTCATCCGTCGCACTCGCGAAAAAGTCGGGAACGATTTCCCTCTCTCCCTCCGCATCAGCGGCGATGAGTTCATCCAGGGCGGACGCACGGTGGAAGAGACCGAACGGATGGCTCCTTTTTTCGAAAAAGCGGGGATTGACCTCCTTCATGTCTCGGGTGGCGGCTCGGAAACTCGCGAATGGACTGGTTTGCCCATGGCCTTCCCGCGCGGCGCCTTGGTCCATCTGGCAGAACGCCTGAAGAAATGTGTGCGCCTCCCCGTGGTGACGGTGGGCCGCATCAATGATCCCCTCCTGGCCGACCAGATCATTCGGGAAGGGAAAGCGGATATGGTGGCCTTTGGAAGGGGGCTGATCGCCGACCCTTACCTCATCCAGAAGGCCTTCCAGGGAAAATTTAACGACCTGCGCAGATGCACCGCCTGCATGGATTGCCGTCAGCGCGTGGTGGACCTGGGGTTGAAGATGAAGTGCTCCGTGAACGCGGACCTGGGCAAGGAAGGAGAGTCTGCTCTCCTGCCGGTCAGCAAGCGCAAGAAAGTAATGATCATCGGTGGCGGTCCGGCAGGTATGGAAGCAGCCCGGATCGCCCGCCTGCGCGGCCATCGCGTTTCTCTGTATGACCGGCGAAAGAAACTGGGAGGGCAGCTGAATCTGGCCATCACCCCGCCGCATAAGGAAGAATTGAAAAACATCCTGGAATACCTTAGCCACCAGATGCAGGCCCTAAGAATTCCGGTGAAGCTGGGGGTAAGCGTAGATTCAGGAGTGATCCAGAAGACCAAACCAGATGTGGTGGTCGTGGCCACCGGCTCAAAACCTGTCCAGCCCTCATTTGACGGCGGCCTTCCTCCCAAACTTTTAACTCCTCAGGAAATTCTGGAAAAAAGGCTGCCCAAAGAGGAGAACTTCTTGGTCATGGGCGGCGGAAGCCTCGGTTGTGAGCTGGCGGAATACCTGGCCGAAAAGGGGAAGAAGGTCTCGGTGGTGGAAATCCTGGACCAGATCGCCCCTGACGCCGAATCCAACGCCCGCAAACTATTGGCGCAGAGGCTAAGAGAAAGGGAGGTGTCCATTTACCTCCGCTCCCGCGTGCAAAAGTTTGAGGGAAACAGGGCGATCGGAGTCAATGAAAGGGGAGAAAGGTTTGAGATACCCGCAGATATCGTGGTCACCGCCATGGGCGCTCAACCCAACCCGCCATCTTTCAAGGGAATCGAAAAAATGAGACCGGCTCCCGAAATTTATCCCATCGGTGATTGCCGGCAAGCCGGGAAGATTATGCAGGCCATCCACGACGGGAATCGCCTCGGGCGGATGATTTGATATCTGGAAAAATCACTCCTTAGAAGCTCTCTGCTGCAAAAAGGGAGGAAGCTCCTCCTCCCTTTTTCCTCGATACATGCAATGTTTAATATGCTGATTCGCCAACTGCTTCTCTGGAGTTGCCAGAATGCTCGGGGTCGTTACCACGCAATTCATGCACAATGATTTTTTCGGACGAAGGGGTGGCTCTCCTTTTATCGTTTCGATGAGGGCGATCGCCTGGTCTAAGTTTTTCTTTATCCCTTCCGCAACTAAAACCACGGATCCTTCGGAGCCATTCACCCCTCCCCCTCCAACGTGAACCGCCTCCAGGTCGAACAGGATGCGGAAAGCTTGCACCTCGGTGATCACTTTTGCATTCATAATCGGAATCATCCCGATGCGGAGTCCCTGAGAATAGTAGAAGGTGCCTTGGCCGCATCGCTTCGACGCCTGGGGGACGGAAGGAATCAATTTTTCCAGGCCCACAGGAACGATCAGCTGGCATCCCCGGGCGCAAAGAAGGCCATAGCTATAACCGATGGTCCCCGCAGAAGAATGCGCTACGAACATTCCTACGTTCCCCTCCGGGTCAACGGCGTTGGCTCCTTTAATGAACACCGATTCGGCGTCGAATTTCTTTAGGGTTTCTTCCATCGTTAATTCCGGAGGAACCGGTTTTCCCTTTCGGATCACAATTATGGGGGGTTTCTCTTCCGCCTGGGTTACGCAGAGAATCCCATGAATAATCTGGCCCGAAAGGAACTTCTCGGCCTGCGGACATTCCCCCAGAATCTCCTCGGCCACACATACGTTGGTGGACCCATGGCCAATCACGATTTCCCCTTCTTCTTTCGCTTTTCTGACCTCGGGCAACTGGGCAACAGCCTTGGCAATAAAGCGTTTGGACTCTGCGGGGGTAAACACAAAAAGAGCGCGCATCCTTAGCCTCCTCATCTGATTTATCAGAGCCCGGCCTTTGAGGATTGTTCCAGGATCCGCATAAGAGCCGAAACAGTGGTTTGAGCAAAAACAGGTTCATTAATATTCGCGTCCACTTCCATTACGGGAATCTGGGGTCTTAGGTGTTCCTTGAGGGTGTCAATGAATATTCGATCTCCCTCCGGATCATAAAGTGACTCCCCCTCACGGCAATACATGGAAAAGCCGCGAAGCGGAATGATGACAATTGCTGGTCCAAGGGTTTTGTTGACCTTCTCCGCCATCACCTTACCGATGGTGATCATCTCTTCGTGGGTCGTCCTGACCATGGTTACCGCTGGATTGAAGGGGTATAACTTCCGTTTCTTGTACTCCGACGACAGACTCTCCAAGGGTCCCAGAAGTATGAAATTTATGCATCCCGGAACGACCACCTGCGGAATTCCCTTTTTGCCGGCTGTTTCCAGCCGATGAGGACCGGCGGCGTGAACGCCATCAAACAGCTCATCCACGATCTCGTGCGTGGTCATATCTAAAACAGCCGTAAAGAATCCTTGTTCGACCAGTTCTTCCATGGCCCTTCCCCCAGTGCCGTTGGGATGGAACACGACGACTTGATATCCTCTTTCCTCGAGAAGCTTCTTGGCCATCATCACTGCCGGAGTGGTATTTCCATACATGGTTGCAGCAATGACATTTTTTCCCCTGCCGATCGTTAAACTCCCCTCCATATCTACCATACCCACCATAGCCCCCACGGCGTTATCAAATATTTTTTTGCTGATCTCATTGATTCCCAAGATGTCGATCACGGAATGCATCATGATCATGTCGCTGGTGCCCACGTAAGGGCCAAATCTCGTACTTCCCTCCGCCACGGGGGTAACGATAAGCTTAGGTACACCCAGGGGCAATGCCCTCATGCCGGCAGAGGCCAGCAAAGCTCCATCCATTCCGCCGATGGACATAATGCCCTGAAATCTCCCGCGAGCATATAACTCCCGGACCACCTTCACGATCCCCGGCACCATGATTTCGATCGCCCGCCTTCTACCTTCTCTTTGGACGACATCCATAGAAGAACCAGAAGCTTCCGCGAGCTTCTCGCGGGTCACGTCAGGTTGAACACTTGTAGGGGACCCACGCAAGCCGGTATCAATAATCAGTACATCCTTGCCCCTTTTCTCGAATTGCTCCTTGAGATATTTGACTTCTTCCCCCTTCGTATCAAGCGTGGCCATCATGGCAATTGTCTTACGCATGCCCATGACTCCCTTTTTTTATGAATTCTTTTATATTTTTTTAAAATGGAAGGCCAAACTATCCCCTTAACTGAGCCAGGCTGACAAAATCCTCTTTGAGATGAGCATACAGCTTCTTGTAAAGCTGGAAGATTGCGGAGTAGCGCTCAAAGTTCTCCTTGCGGGGCTCGAGAACTTTTTCGATCTTGATCACCCGATCGGCCGCCTCCACCATATCCTTATAAATCCCGACCCCAAATCCCGCCAGGATGCTGTTGCCAATGGCTTCGCTCTCTTTTACCTTTACGACCTTCACCCTTTTCCCGGAAACATCCGCGTGCATTTGTTGCCATACCAGACTTTTGGCTCCGCCCCCGCTGAGGAAAACTTCATCCATCTTCATTCCCAGCTCCCCTTCAAATATCTCCAGATTATGGACGAAGGTGAAGGCGACCCCTTCCAGTATGGCCCGAATGATGTCCGCCCGAGTATGCGTTACGGAGAGGCCGAACAGAACACCCCGAGCATAGGGATCCCAGATCGGGGAACGCTCGCCAGCCAGATAGGGAAGAAAGATAATCCCATTGGCCCCCGGCGGGGAATGCTGTGCTTGCTCATCCAAGTAGTCGAAAGCGTTCTTTTTCGTCAATGACGCCAGACTCACCTCCTGCTGCCCGAAGAGGTCACGGAACCACTTGATGGAAAGCCCCGCGTTTTCCACGGCTCCCAAAGAGAACCAGCAGTTGGGAACCGCATGGCAGCAGTTGATGAATCGCGGGTCGAATTTGGGTTGATCGAGAACGATTGAAGGGCGGGCGGTAGTTCCCATAATATGACAGGTCCGGCCCGCAGCGACCGCCCCCGTACCAATTCCCGCGGCCGGCGTATCGGCCATGCCTCCAACCACAGGAGTGCCCTTGGCCAGTCCGGTGATCTTGGCCGCTTTCTCCGTTACCTCTCCGATCACTTTCCAAGAAGGAACAAGCGGAGGAAGCTTTTCCGTCGGGATATCCAGGGCGTCACAGATCTCCTCGGACCAGCACTGCTTGCCTCCCGTTTCAAAGAGACAGGTCCAACTGGCCCGGGACCATTCCATGGTAAATTGTCCGGTCAGCTTCTGGTTGACGAACCCTCCCGGCCATAAGAAGAAGTAAGTTTTTTTGAATATCTCTGGCTCGTTTTCCTTAATCCAGAGGATGATGGGAGCGCTGGTCCCGCTGGCGGCAGGTTGGTTGCCGGTAATCTGGATCACCCTTTGGCCGATCTTGGCTTTGATCCTTTGAACCTGATCGATCGTCCGCTTATCGAATTGCATGATCCCCGGCCGCAGCATGTTTCCTTCCTTATCCACGGGAACAAGGGCATTCGTGCAACTGATCGAAACTCCTTTGACCTCCCGGGGGTCGACCTTGCTCTGGCGGAGAACCTCTTGAATCGTTTCCACGGTCGCTTTCCACCATCCCGTCTCGGCATTGTGCTCCACCCAGGAGACCCTGGGAAAAATCAAAGGGTATTCTCGATAGGAGCGAGCCGCGGAGTTTCCAGCGACATCCATCAGCTCCGTCTTGCACCCGGTGGTTCCTACATCGATCCCCAATAGAAATGGCGCTTCACATTTCTCCATGATTTCCCTCCGTCCTGTTTCAACCCGCCAGCCATCCGCCATCCACATTGATGATCTGTCCGGTGATATAATC
>CAYQWO010000111.1:0-9227 GCA_964421095.1 uncultured Syntrophaceae bacterium | reverse complement strand
GTTTACCCATCCAGAATTGAATAAGAGAGTAGAATTTTTCGGCGGGGGCTATATCTTCATCGAAGAAGGGAAAATAGTTTATCAAGGGAAGGAGGTGCTCTATTTCCTCGGCATAGCTGGTATCGAGGCCTCCTGTTGCGGAACGGGGGGTTGTGCCTTCATCAAAGTGCCAGGGTATGTCCGGTCATGGAAGAAGACCCGCAACGAGTTCGGTCAGCCTGTTTCGGAAGTCGAAAGGATTGGGCATGAAGATAGCCAGAAGGAGGTTAAAAGAATTTTAGAAGAAAAGCACCCAAGTTTCGGGCAGATCGAGTTCCTCTAAACCGGTTTTCAATTCTGAAGGGAGGTTCGTATGGTAGGAATTGTGTCCTATGGAGCCTATGTGCCCCGGTACCGACTCAAACGGATGACAATTTTCCAGGCCATGGGCTGGATTAACCCCGCGAATATTATGCTCGCTCAGGGGGAAAAAGCAGTAGCGAACTCGGATGAAGATAGCCTGACCATGGCTACCGCGGCGAGCATCGATTGTTTAGAAGGTTTTGACCGCTCACAGGTGGATGCTCTTTTTTTCGCCTCCACGACTATGCCCTACCTGGAAAGACAGAATGCCGGGATCATTGCCGGGGCCTTGAACCTACGGGAAGATGCGCGTTCGGCGGATTTTTCTGGCGCTCTGAAATCAGGAACGTCGGCGCTGATTTCGGCCCTGGAAGGGGTTGGGTCCAAAAATGCCAAGCAGATCCTGGTCGGCACTGCAGATTGTCGCCTGGGCAAGATGGGCAGTCCCCAGGAGATGATCTTCGGGGATGGGGGCGCGGCGTTTCTTGTCGGGGAAGAGAAAGTCATTGCTGAGTTCAAAGGCTCCTATTCCCTGACCTGTGATTTCGTCGACCATTACCGCGGCTCGAAGACCACCTTTGATCGCCAGTGGGAGGACCGTTGGATTCGGGACTTGGGGTTCGAAGAATTCCTTCCGAAGGCCATTAACGGCCTCTTGAAGAAAGCCAACGTTCAACTCAATGATTTTTCCAAGATCATCTTTCAATGCCATTACGATTCCGAGAGGAAAAGCTTAGCCAAGATTTTGAAAATGGACCCGGCGAAGGTGCAGGACCCGATGCATAATTCCATCGGAGAGACGGGCACGGCTCATTCTCCCCTGATGTTGGTCCGAGCTCTGGAAGAGGCCAAACCGGGAGATAAACTCCTCATGGTGAGTTTCGGCAGTGGCTGTGATGCTCTCTACTTCCAGGCCACCGACCAGATCCCCCAATTCAAGAAGAGAATTGGGGTTCAGGGATATTTGGCCAAGCGCGGGGAAATGAACAGTTACCCCAAATATGTGGTTTTCCGGGGAATGGTGCCCGTGGATATTGGCCTTCGGGGCGAGGCTGATTTTTTAACCCGCTGGAGTCTGGTCTACCGGCAGAGGAAAGCTGTTTTAGGGTTCATGGGTTCTCGATGTAAGAAATGCGGGACGCCGCAGTTTCCGCCCCAGAGGGTATGTGCCAATCCGGCCTGCGGGGCCATGGATGAGATGGAAGAGTATCCCTTCGCGGGTAGGAAGGGACGGATCCTCAGCTACACCGGGGACATGCTGGCCGCGTCTTACGATCCCCCGGAATTATACGGCTACGTGGAATTCGACGGCGGGGGGAGGTTCATGTGCAACTTTACGGATTGCACGCTGGAAGATCTCAAGGTCGGAGCGCCGGTTTCCTTCAGTTTTCGCAAAAAGTACTACGATGAAAAAAGGGACATTCATGGTTATTTCTGGAAGGCAGTTCCCCTAAAGGAGGTGGCCTAAATGGCAACGGGAATTCGAGACAAAGTGGCGATACTGGGTATGGGTTGCACCAAATTTGGAGAACGGTGGGAGTCTTCGGGTGAAGATTTGATCGTGGAAGCTTTTAAAGAGGCCTTGGCCGATGCCGGAATTGAGAAAAAGGAAATCCAGGCTGCTTGGTTTGGAACGCACATTGACGAGATCAACGTGGGCAAAGGGGGCACGGCCTTAGCGACTACTTTGAAGCTGCCCTTTATCCCGGTCACGAGGACGGAAAATTATTGTGCCACTGGAACAGAGGCCTTCCGGGGGGCCTGCTATGCCGTCGCCGCCGGTGTTTATGATATTTGCCTCGCCTTGGGCCTGGAGAAATTAAAAGATACAGGGTATGGCGGTCTGCCGGCTACCGCGGCCTTTGGCCAGATGCAAGCTTTGATTGGACCAAACGCCACGGCCCCGGGTCTTTTTGCGCAGCTGGCCACGAGCTATTTTGCCAAATATGAAATCGATCCGGCGCAGGGGAAGAAAGCACTGGCCCATATTTCAGCCAAAAGTCATGCCAATGGAGCCCTGAACCCCAAGGCGCATCTTCGCCGGGCGGTGTCCGAGGAACAGATTATCAACGCGCCGATGATTGCGTATCCCCTTGGCCTGTTTGACTGCTGTGGGGTCAGTGATGGGGCAGCGGCGGCCATCGTGACCACTCCGGAAATCGCCAGATCCCTGAAAAAAACAGCCCCGGTTTTGGTGAAGGCTTTGGCGATTTGCGTCTCTTCGGGGGAAGAATCCCTATTCAACACCTGGGACGGTGCCCATTTGGAAACAACCTACCGGGCGGGGCAGATGGCTTTCAAGGAGGCGGGAATCAAGAATCCGCGGGAAGAAATCAGCATGATGGAGGTTCATGACTGTTTCTCGATCACCGAGCTGACGGTTTATGAAGACCTCCAGATTTCCCCCAGAGGCCAAGCCCTCGATGACATCATGAGCGGGTTCTTCGATCTCCAAGGGAAAATTCCCTGCCAGCCGGACGGAGGCCTCAAGTGCTTTGGTCATCCCATCGGTGCTTCTGGACTCCGCATGCTCTATGAAATGTACAATCAGCTGTTAGAAAGGTGGCCGGAGGAGAGAAGGGTGAAAAATCCCCATTTTGGCTTGACCCACAACCTGGGTGGCATCCCATCCACGAATGTTTGCAGTGTGGCTATTATCGGCCGGTAGAAATAGTGGGGGGTTCGGAGTAATGAGTTCGGAGTAAAAGTATTTTCTGCGAACTTTGAACTCCGAACTGACGACGAAAGGAGTCTCGAAATCGTGGAGAAAATGCTCAAAGATCGGGTAGCGATTGTGACAGGCTCTGGCCGGGGCATCGGCCGGGCTGTGGTCCTGCTCTTTGCCGAAGAGGGGGCCAAAATTGTAGTAAGTGATCTGGACGCTGAACCAGCCCAGGATGTTGGTGACCAGATCAAAGCCGCCGGCGGGGAGTGCCTTGTGTTCCCCGGGGACGTTACGAACCCCGCTTTCGCCGAAGGCATTGTGGGCAAGGCCGTCCAAACTTGGGGCGGACTCCATATCCTGGTCAACAATGCGGGGTACACCTGGGATGCCGTCATCCACAAAATGACCGATCAGCAATGGGAAGCCATGCTCGCGGTGCACTTGACCGGCCCATTCCGCTTGATCCGGGCTGCGGCCCCTTACTTCCGGGAGGCGGCCAAACAGGAAAAGGCCGCGGGGAAAGCGGTGAATCGCAAGATCATTAATGTTTCTTCCCTGGCCGGCACCCGGGGCAATGCCGGCCAGACGAATTACGCGTCAGCCAAAGCGGGGATTGTGGGCTTGGCTAGAGCCCTGTCGAAAGAATGGGGGTCCTTGAACGTTCAAGTCAACGCCGTTTCCTACGGGTGGATCGATACCCGTCTGACGAAGGAGAAAGAAAAGGGTCAAACCATCGAGCGTGAGGGGCAGCCCGTGGCCATTGGCATTCCGGCAGCCATACGGAATGCGATGACCCTGATTACTCCCATGGGAAGACCGGGCACACCGGAAGAGGCAGCCGGTCCCATTCTATTTCTGGCTTCCCCGCTTTCTGACTACGTTTCGGGACAATGTATTGAAGTCACCGGAGGATTCTAATTGGTCTGGACAGATTCGTCGATGGCTTAATCCGACGATGTGGTTGCGGAGTGAATTAAGCTTAGAGGCGGGGGTTTCCTATCTTTCCGGAAGCCCCCTCCGTTTTCAAAGCAGAGAGAATGCTACGGTCTTTATCGGCCATTCTACGGTCCTGGTTCATCTCGACGGGCAAAATTTCCTCACTGACCCGCTCTACCTGAAACGCCTATACATCCTCAAGAGGCGCAGGCCGCCGGGAGTTCCTTTTCAGGACCTTCCCCCTTTAAGCTTCATCCTGATCTCCCATGGGCATTTAGACCATATGGACCTGAATACCCTTAAGCTATTTCCCCGAGATTTACCGGTTGTGCTTCCCGAAGGACTTCAGAGATATCTGCAAGGATTAGGATTCAGAGATATTCGGCCCCTATCCTGGCGAGAGCGAACGCGCATAGGTTCCTTCGGCATCCTGGCCCTGCCGGCGAAGCATTTTCCAGGACGGTCCCTGTGCGAAACTCAGTCGATTCCCCAGAGCTACTTGATCCAGGGAACCAGGACCGTCTTTTTCGCAGGGGATTCCGGGCTCACCCCAGACTTTCGCGAAATCGGGGCAAATTTTTCCATCGACTTGGCTTTTTTGCCCATCGGGAGCTACCGGCCGGCCCCCTTTCGAACCGGTCACATGAGCCCGGAAGATGCCCTACAGGCGATGGAAATGCTTGGGGCCAAACGAATGGTTCCCATTCACTGGGGAGCTTTCCGTCTGAGCCTGGAGGCCATAGAGGAGCCACCGGGTAAGTTTCGGCATCTCCTGACGGAGCGGAGGATTAACCCTACAGCCGTTCTCTTAGAGCCCGGAGAGAAGGTTCTGATTTAGCGGGAGGCGCAATTCTAAGGCTTTTCTAATATAATATCTACCGCATCCTTTTTCTGATTTTCTGGATGGGAGCTTACGGGAGAGGGAGCGGAAGGTGTTTTGAAGATCCCCCGCCAGAAGGAAGGCGGCCAGAAAAATTTTTTCAGGAAACTCGCTTTCGTTTCCTTCTTTAGTTCCTCAATCGCTAGGCGGTCGGCTTCTTCCGGAGAGACTTTTTCTTCGGGCTCTCCTGCGGCAGGCAAGGATTCCTGAAGTTGATTTCCGGTTTTTTCCGTGCGTGGAAGAGATTCTTTCCGGGAGAATTCCAGGTGGTATTGATGACTGGGTAATCCGGGCTGCCCGATGATCTGGAGCTTCAGGTTGTATTGCTTTTCCAGGCGGACAAGTTCAGCCCTTTTTTGGTTCAAGAGGTAAGTGGCCACTTCATCGGGGACTTCCACTTTCACCCAGGCGCATCCCCCTTTGGCCAGCCCGGCTTGGATCTTGCGCAGGACGGCTAGGGCAGCCGCTTCTGTCGATTTGACTAGGCCGGTGCCACTGCATTTCGCGCAGGGGATAAAGCTTCTGCCGCTGAGAGCCGGCCGGAGACGCTGGCGGGAGAGCTCGAGGATCCCAAAACGGCTGATGCGCCCCATCTCGATGCGGGCTTTGTCGCGTTTGAGGGCATTACGCAACACGCGTTCCACCTCCTGGTTGTGCTTGCGCTCCCGCATATCGATGAAATCGATGACCACCAGTCCGCCCAGGTCACGCAGGCGAAGTTGACGGGCGATCTGCTCCGCCGCCTCCAGGTTTGTTTTAAAGGCTGTGTCCTCCATGCCCCGCCCGTGCGTCGCCCGTCCGGAGTTGACGTCTACAGCCACTAAGGCTTCCGCTGGATCGATCACGATCGAGCCGCCCGATTTCAAGGAAACCTTTCGTTCGTAGATCGTTTCGATTTGCTTTTCCAGTTCGTACTTCGAAAAAAGCGGGCGTTTTTCATGGTATAGTTTTACTTTTTCCTGGTAGCGCGGCATAATGGCTCTAAGAAAATCCCTGGCCTGGCTGTAGACTTCTTTGCTGTCGATCAGCACCTCGTCGATATCCGGGGTGAAGTAGTCACGAATCGCCCGGATGACCAAATCCCGTTCGCGGTAGATGGACGCAGGAGCGCCCATTTTTTTGGCCTTAGCCTGGATCGATTCCCACAGCCGGAGGAGGTAATGGAGGTCTTTGGCGAGGTCACTCTTATTCCTTCCCAAGCCCGCAGTGCGGACGATTAAACCCATCCCTGGGGGCACCTCCAATTCTTGCACGATCTCTTTAACCTTCTGACGCTCTTTCTCCCCCTCAATTTTGCGCGAGATGCCGCCGCCATCACTTCCAGGCATGACCACCAGGTAGCGTCCAGGGAGGGAAATGTAAGTCGTCAGCGCCGCACCCTTGGCGGCCGTTTCCTCCTTTTCCACCTGGACCAGCACTTCCTGATTGGGTTTGACAACTTCCTGCATTCGAGGTCGAGATTCCCTCCGGCTTTCCTCGGTACTTTGGATGTAATAATCGGGATGAATTTCGGAAAAAGGTAAAAAGCCGTGGCGAGCTTCGCCGTAATCCACGAAGGTGGCATGCAGGCTGGGCTCAAGTTTGACGATTTTTCCCTTGTAGATATTCCCCCGGGAAAGCTCTTGGAGAGAGGTCTCGATGAGCAGTTCGGCCAGCACGCCATCTTCCACGATGGCCACGCGACTTTCCTCGGGGTCCGCGACATTGATGAGCATTTTTCTTATCATGGGCGAGTCTTCTTTTGGGTGTGAGAAGGATGCTAGATCATTATACATGATCTCCGGGGTTCAAGACAGACTTTGTTTTCCCCAGAAGGAGGCGCTGGGCATTCCGGCCCTTAATCCGGACTTGAACCGGTCCAGAAAGCTGGATCTGTTTCAGCTCATCGAAGTAACGCGCGGGAGGAATCAGAGGGTAGTCGCTGCCGAAAAGGATGCGTTCCGGACCGACAATCTTAAGGGCGATTCTGTAGATTAAGGGACGATAGAGAAAAGGAGAAGCCGCTGTATCGTAATAAACCATCTGGGCGGCGCGAGCAACTTCCGGCATGAGTTCGTAAAAGAAAAAGCCTCCTCCCCAATGGGCCAATATGATGTTGATTTCGGGAAGGGCCAAGAGGAGGTGGTAGATCGGCCGGAGGTCTTTCAAGCTCTTTCCGGGGTAATCATGCCCGACTGGTTCGTTGGCATGCAAGAGGAGAGGGATTCGCCGCCCAGAAAGGGGGTGCAGGATGGCCGAAAGACGGCGGATATCTCGGGGGGAGATCTCTTGCTGATAGAACGCCAATTCCCCAACTCCGCGCACTCCTAAGGTTAGACAACGCCCCAATTCTCTTTCGGCGATGCGGGGGAGGTGAAGAGGAAGGCAGGCGAAGGGAATCAGGCGGGCGGGATACTGGCGCCAACAATGGAGAAGGAAATCATTCCCTTCCCGGCAGAGCGCCGGGTCCTTCCAGGAGAACCCGCAGATGACACTTCGCTCTACCCCATCCCGGTCCATGGTCCGCAGAAGGTCCTCCAGGCTTGCCAGGCGCGCCCTTTCATTTTCATAGATGATCCGGAAGCCTTCATCCCGGCGACAGAAAAAAGAGCGCTTTTTCCGGACATCTTCCGGGAAGAGATGGGTATGAGCGTCGATGATCATGGGCTTTTCTTGGGCAATTTATGAGCGTTCTCCCCCGCGCTTCTGCGCTGGCTGGGCGGCGGCGCGTTGAACATTCGGGGGAAATATGGTAAGAATACTTGTACCCCAACGACTCAATTTGTCAAGGAGTTTGCGGTCATGAAATGCTCCCATTGTGGGCAAGCGATCAGTGGGCGGATTTGCCCGGCCTGTGGCTGCGAAATTCTGGAAGAGAGCCTCTTTTGCCACCGGTGTGGTGTCAAACTGGAGAGCTCTACTCCGGAGAGCTCTCTCCCGGAAGAAGAAAGTATCGATTTCTCCCAGCGAATTCTCTGTAGCGACGGCACGTGCATTGGCGTCGTTAACGAGAAGGGCATCTGCAAAGTGTGTGGCAAACCTTATACGCGGGAAAGCGAATAAACCTTCAATTGATTTGCTCCCGGAAAAAAGTTTTTAACGCTTCTTGAGCCACAAAGGCCCCCTTGAGTTTCGAACGGTTCTGGTTCACGACCATGGCGGCAAAGGCGATCTGGGGGGTATCTCCAGGGGCG
Organism: uncultured Syntrophaceae bacterium; assembly: GCA_964421095.1. GTDB lineage: Bacteria > Desulfobacterota > SM23-61 > SM23-61 > SM23-61 > CAYQWO01. The sequence continues at coordinate 1,231 of CAYQWO010000111.1, read as the reverse complement.
AAGCCCACAAACCAATCGTAAAGGCCCGGAGGATTATCGCCGCTCCGCGAGCCAGTTTTCCCACAGATGGACATTTTCTGCAAAAGGTTCTTTCCATAACGGCGGAAAATTTTAGAGGCCGTCCCATCTTCCACTGTGCGGAGCATCATGCGGCTTAAGTCCTGGGCGGTTTTGGCCCGGATGGGTTGGGCCAAAACCTCAGCTTTGGCCTGATAGGCCTTCTCCCCATCTTGATCGATAATTTCTTCGATCAGATAGGGCCTCATCATGACTCCGGAATTGGCGATGGCGGCGACGATCATGGCGGCATGCAAGGGATTCAGGGTGACTTCCCCGAAGCCCGCTCCACAGCGGGCCAACTCGTAAGGCTCCTCCGGGATCGAGGCCCGGCTCATATCCAGAGGGAAATCGAATTGAATGGGGTGGTTGAAGCCGAAGGCCTCGGAGTATTCCCGCAACGTTTGGGGTCCCATGAGCTTGGAAGCCACTCGGCCGAAGACCACGTTGTTCGATTTTCCCAGGGCCTCATCGAAATTTGTCTGCCGTTCCCACTTTAAGGTTTTGTTGATCTTTTGGGGACCGAGACGATAGAGGTTACCGGCGAAGGAAACGGGAGAATCGTAACTCAATAGCCCTTTCTCAAGAGCTCCGGCAGCGGTGATTAGCTTGAAGATGGAGGCTGCGGGGTAGGTGGCTCTCTGCCAAAAGCCCGTATATTGAGGATTTCCTCGGGCATAATCGATTAAAGCCAAAATTTTTCCGGTTTTGGGCTCGATGGCCACGAAGGTGCCGAGGAGAGGCCGGTAGCTCCGCAAGATTTCGTTCACCGAAGTCTGCAGGGCGGGGTCCACGGCATAAACGAAACGGTAGGATTCGCGGTCTTCGATATATTTCCCATTCAGGGTCTTCTCGAAGTGCGGCGGAATTCCATTGGATGAGGGGAGGAAAGGTCCCAAAGTTTCCGTATTCGACGGTTTAGGGGGGGAAAGGTGAGTCCGGGAAGGGCGATGGGCCGCTTTGGCAGCATAGAGAAAAGAGACGCAGGCCACAGAGAGGGCGAGAAGCAGGCCCAGAAGCTTGAACCTGATGGACCAAGAACGCCCTTTCCTTCTCGAACAATGTAAGGTCCTTTGGAATGACCTCCAATCGTTGGAGACCCCCCTTCTTCCCTTCATCGACCTCATGCGCCCGCCTTCCTTTTTGGAAAAAGTTCTATCCCGATGCCCATGGC
>CAYQWO010000110.1:2792-9236 GCA_964421095.1 uncultured Syntrophaceae bacterium | reverse complement strand
TGGTTTCGGGCGGACCGGGGAAACAATCCCAGATTTGGCCCCCCTTCACGACGGTAATGCGGCCGGTTATGGTTTTGGTGGAAAAGTAATTCCCTGTGGTTCGTATATCGCTACCTTCTTCCCCACAGGAGACTGTGCCGCAAATCGTTTTCCATCGGCAGGGGTTCAGGGGTGATCCCGCCGACGGCGGGACAGAATCGGCGGGAATAAACTAGTAATCAGGGGATTGCTTATAGTCCGGAAACGTAATATCGGCGACTTTTTGAATAGAATCGGTAGCCTTGTATCTCGAACGACAGAACTAGACACCGACACCAACCATGAAAGAATTGCCGCCTCATTCTGCAAGCGAACCCCTGGGCCCCGGCTGGAACCCCTCTCCGCCAATTGCGACGCAGTCTCCAAGGGGAGAGCGGAGATGACTTTTGACAATGCGGGAGATGTAGGGAGGAAAAGGTATCATGGAAAAGTTTTTCAGGAATTTCCCCATCTTTTTGTTGTTAATGATTCCGGCGATGGGGATGATGGGAAGCTTCCTTTGGGCGCAAGAATTTGATCATATCACCCCGGAGGTGCTCAAAAAACTGATGGAGGAGGGGGATCAAAATATCCTAATTGTGGATGTCCAGCCCAAAGGAGCTTATGATCTCGGGCACATCAAAGGCGCGATCAATTTCCCCTGGGCGCTAGACCTGCAGAGTAATGGTAATCTTCCCAAAGATAAAACCCTCATCCTCTATTGTGATTGCGGCCACGAAGAAGGCTCCATAGAGGTAGCGATGCAGTTGCGGGAGAAATGGGGCTATACCAACATTAAGTTGCTTCAGGGCGGGTGGTCCAAATGGCAACAGTTCGGCTACCCCATTGAAAAGTGATGAAAGACCCGTGACGGAATATTCCTTCTCTTGACTAAATTGGCCTGTTGACGAAGGTGGATGAGGCCGGGCAGGAAGAAAGATCACACACTTCATCCAGAGCAATCGGCTACTCAGAGAGAACAGGGGCCGGGGCACCTGGTGATGGAGGCAAGGGTTCTCCATGGGTGGGAAGAAGGGCTACTTCTGGCCGGATTGGCGGACCGGGATGCGAGCTTCCAGCAGTAACTGCCGCGATAGGTCATCGCCGTACCCGCTCTCGTAGATGATCTCCTTGATCCCGGCGTTGATGATCATCTTGGTGCAGATCACACAGGGAAGATTTGTGCAGTAAAGGGTCGCCCCCTGGATGCGGATCCCGTGGTAGGCGGCCTGGATGATGGCGTTTTGTTCGGCGTGTAATCCGCGGCACAGCTCGTGGCGTTCACCGGAGGGGATATTGTTTTTTTCTCTCAAACAGCCCACTTCCAAACAGTGCGCCAGCCCCGAGGGGGCTCCATTGTAGCCCGTGGCCAGAAGGCGTTTATCCATGACCAGAACCGCTCCCACCTGCCGTCTCAGACAGGTGGCCCGCTTGGCTACCAGGCGGGTGATGTCCATAAAATATTCTTCCCAGGTTGGGCGGTTCATGGAGGGCTCCGTTTTGTATCGCCGGCTACTTCTTGTTGCCCTGTCCAATTTTTCTTTCCAGGGATTTGATCTTCCCCAGCCTTCTTTCATGATTTCCGCCCTGAAAGCGGCTCTCTAACCATACCTTCAGGATTTCCCGGGCCAACCCCTTTCCGGTCAAGCGCCCGCCTAACACCAGAAGGTTGGAGTCGTTATGCTCACGGCTCAGGCGGGCGGTATAAATGTCATGGCAGAGCGTGGCCCGCACTCCGGCAAAGCGGTTGGCTACGATGGACATGCCCAGGCCGGTGCCACAGATCAGGATTCCCCGGTCGAACTCTCCTCGGCCGACCTTCTCGGCCACGGCGGCGCCGATATCCGGATAATCCGCAGGGGACTCGCTTTTGACGCCGAGGTCTTCGACTTCAATGTCTTGCTCTCCCAGGTACTGGCGCAGGTCTTCTTTGAGCTCAAAGCCCGCGTGGTCGCTGCCGATGCCAATTTTCATGTCACTCCTCGAACTTCTTGAAGACCAGGACCGCGTTCGTCCCGCCAAACCCGAAGGAATTGGATAGCGCCACGCGTACGTTGGCCTTCCGGGCTACATTGGGCACGTAGTCCAGGTCACACGCCGGATCGGGGGTCTGGTAGTTAATCGTCGGGGGAATGATCCCGCGGTAAATGGTCAGGATGGTGAAGATCGCCTCTACGCCGCCGGCTCCCCCCAAGAGGTGGCCGATCATGGACTTGGTGGAACTGACCGCCAGTTTTCTGGCGTGCTCTTTGAAAACTGTCTTGATGGCTACAGTTTCATAAAGGTCATTGTAATCGGTGGAGGTTCCGTGGGCATTGATGTAATCCACTTCTTCGGGTTCGATTTCGGCACTCTTCAAGGCCATGGCCATACACCGGGCAGCGCCCTCGCCCTCGGGCGCGGGGGCGGTGATATGGTAGGCATCCCCGGTGAGTCCATACCCGATGATTTCCGCGTAAATTTTCGCTCCCCGGTCCAGGGCCTGCTGCAACTCTTCCAGGATGATGATCCCGGAGCCTTCCCCGATGACAAAGCCATCCCGGTCTTTGTCGAAGGGCCGGGAAGCTTTCTCGGGCTCATCGTTACGGGTGGAGAGAGCTTTCATGGCGTTGAAGCCGCCGACCGCCAGGGGCGTAATCGTGGCTTCCACCCCGCCCGCGATCACCGCGTCGGCATCTCCGCGCTGGATGATCCGCCAGGCGTCCCCGATGTTGTGGTTACCCGTGGCGCAAGCCGTGACGACGGAAGTGTTCGGTCCCTTGGCCCCAAAACGCATGGAGATTTGCCCGGGTGCTTCGTTGACGATCAGCATGGGGATGAAGAAGGGGGAAATCCGGCCGGGGCCCTTCTCCAACAGCACCTTATGGAAGGTCTCGATGGTCGTCAACCCCCCCAGACCGGCCCCGACGACGACCCCGACGCGATCGGCGTTGGCCGGGGTGATTTTGAGCTGCGCATCTTCCAGGGCCATGGCTGCCGCAGCCATGGCATACTGGATGAAGATATCCATCCGCCGGATTTCTTTTTTGTCCATAAAATTTTCCGGCGCAAAATCTTTCACTTCTGCGGCGATCTGCGTATCGAACCCCGTGGGGTCAAACTTGGTGATCCTGGCCACGCCAGATTTTCCCTGGATGAGCGCCTGCCAGGTCTTCTCCACCCCCGTGGCCAATGGAGAAACCGTGCCCATTCCGGTGACCACCACCCTGCGCCTCAACATAAATCCTCCCAATCCAAACTCCCAAACGGGAACACGACCGGCCGTTATTCACGGCTCAGGTCGGCCTGCGACTCTCCGCCTCCGTGGCAAAAAGGCGGATGGCTTTTAGACGTGTTCTTGAATGTAATTGATTACATCTTGCACGGTCAGGATCTTCTCCGCATCTTCATCGGAGATTTCCAGGCCGAATTCTTCCTCCATGGCCATGATCAATTCCACTAAGTCCAAAGAATCGGCGCCGAGATCATCGATGAAGGAGGCTTCCGGGGTTACTTCTTCCTCGCTGACCCCCAACTGCTCCACAATGATCTCGATCACCCTCCGTTCCACTGATTTTTCCACAATGGCACCTCCTTATTAAATCTTTTTCATAAATCTAAAAAGAACTTCAGGATGATACCCTTTTACTTTTTTTGGCGGAGGCTGTCAAGGTTGATCCTGCAGGCTCCTGGAAATTCTTCCCAAGATGGCATCCTTCACATGTACATCCCGCCGTTGACGTTCAGCACCTGGCCCGTGACGTAATCCGCCGCCGGGCTGGACAAGAAAAGCACGGCCTCGGCCACATCCTCCGGAGTTCCCAGCCTCTCCATGGGAATCTGCTTGATCAGGAGCTCCCTTTCTTTCTGCGGGATGGCCTGACTCATGGCTGTGTCGATGAACCCCGGGGCGACGGCGTTCACCTGGATGTTCCGGCGGGCATATTCCCGGGCGATGGATTTGGTGAACCCGATCATCCCTGCCTTGGAAGCGGCATAATTGGCCTGGCCGGCATTGCCCATCTGTCCAGTTACGGAAGCGATGTTGACCACCTTTCCCGCCTTCTGTTTCAGGAAGGGCCGCAGGGCGGCTTTGGTGCAGTGGAATGCTCCCTTTAAGTTCACAGACAAGACCAGGTCCCAATCTTCTTCCTTCATGCGCAGAAGGACTTGATCCCGGGTGATGCCGGCGTTGTTGACCAGGATGTCCAGGCGGCCAAACTTTTCCACCGTCTGCTGAACCATGGCTTCGGCTTCCTGGGCATCCGCCACATTCCCTCCGATGGCCAGAGCTTCCTGACCGAGAGATTCAACCTCGCCGCAGGTTTCCCGGGCTTTCTCCAGGTTGAGGTCGCAGATCGCCACCTTCGCCCCTTGGCGGGCAAAGAGCAGCGCGATGGCCCGGCCAATCCCCTGGGCTCCCCCGGTGACCAGAGCAACTTTTCCTTCCAGCTTTTTACTCATGGACCTGGATTCCTTTACTTGCTGGCGTATTCCTTGATCAGCGCCTGGCCGATCACGTTACGCTGAATCTGGTTCGTCCCCTCATAGATCTGCAAAATTTTGGCATCGCGCATCATCTTTTCCACCGGGTAGTCGCGCATGAACCCATACCCACCGAAGATTTGCACGGCATCCACGGTGACCTTCATGGCCACGTCGCTGGGAAAGAGCTTGGAGATGGCCGAGTATTTGGAGATGTCCTTGGGTTCTGTGTCCACCCAGCGGGCTACGGCATAGACCAGGGCGCGGGCCGCTTCAATCTGGGCGGCCATATCCGCCAGCATGTGCTGGACCGCCTGGAAAGAGATGATGGGTTTATCAAATTGATGCCGTTCCCGGGCGTAGGCCACCGCAGCTTCAAAAGCTCCCTGGGCCAATCCCACAGCCTGCGCGCCGATCCCCGGCCGTGTCTTATCCAGCGTACGCATGGCCACGATGAAACCCATTCCCTCCCGGCCGATGAGGTTCTCCCTGGGAACGCGGCAGTCTTCGAAGACCAGCTCGCGGGTGGCCGAGCAGCGGATGCCCAGCTTTTTCTCCTTCTTGCCGAAGTTGAATCCGGGCATACCCTTCTCCAGGAGAAAAGCGCTGGCCCCGCGTGGGCCTTTGGCTTTATCCGTCAGGGTGATCACGGAGTAGATCTCCGCCTCGCCCCCGTTGGTGATCCACTGCTTCGTCCCGTTGAGGATGTAAGCATCCCCATCGCGCTTGGCCGTGGTGCGAATCCCTCCGGCATCGCTGCCCGCTCCGGCTTCGGTCAACCCGAAGGCCGCCAATTTTTTCCCGGAAGCCACATCCGGCAGGTATTTTTTCTTCTGCTCTTCGCTGCCGAAGAGCAGGAGCGGATAAGAACCCAGGCCGGAGGCCGCAAAGGAAACGGAAACCCCGATGCAGGCGCGGGATATCTCTTCAATGGCCAGGCAATTCTCAAAAGACCCGTACCCCAACCCTCCGTAGGCTTCGGGAATGTACACTCCGAAAAGGCCGACCTCAGCCAGATATTTCAAAGGTCCCCAGGGAAACTCTTCTTTCTCATCCAGCTCCGCCCGCACGGGGATGACTCGTTCCTCGGCAATTCTGCGCGCCAAATCGCGAATGGCCTTCTGGTCCTCGTTCAAAAAATAATCCATGCTTCACTGGTTCCCTTCTATTTGAAGCCTTATCGCCACAGCGCGACATAGCCGCAACCAAAAGAAACCATTAACTTTTAACCAGCAGCTTAAGGTTTCAAAATTTTTCTCTGTGTTCTCTGTGACCTCTGTGGCGATTAAAAAAATCACCAGCGGATGAGCGCCGCTCCCCAGGTGACGCCCGTCCCGAAAGAGCACATGAGGATTAAGTCGCCAGCTTTCAGTTTCCCTTCATGATTCATTTCATCCAGGGCGATGGGGATCGTGGCCGAAGAAGTGTTCCCGTATTTCTCGATATTCAAATAGACCTTTTCCATGGGGAAATTGATGAGCTTGGCCGCCGCTTCGATGATGCGCGTGTTCGCCTGATGGGGGATCATCACATCGATGTCTTCGCTGGTGAGACCATTGCACTTCAGCGCTTCCTGGGAGACCTCGGCCAGCGCCCGGACGGCAACCTTGAAGAGCGGATTGCCGGCCATCTTGATGTAGTGCATGCGCTGGTCTACGGTCTCGTGGGAGGAGGGTTTCGCCGAACCGCCTCCCGGCATGTAGAGAAGCTCCCATAACGAACCATCCGAACGCAAGTGGGTAGAAAGGACCCCCCGTTCTCCTTCTTCCCCCACGAGGATCACCGCCCCGGCTCCGTCTCCGAAAAGGACACAGGTGGCCCGGTCGTTCCAGTCGGTTACTTTGGACATGATCTCCGCCCCCAGAACCATAACCTTGCAGGCCGGGTCTTCTTTGATGAACTTATCGGCTAAGGAGAGGGCATGGATGAAGCTCGTGCATCCTGCGGAGACGTCGAAGGCAG
>CAYQWO010000110.1:0-2692 GCA_964421095.1 uncultured Syntrophaceae bacterium | reverse complement strand
GCTAAGGAGAGGGCATGGATGAAGCTCGTGCATCCTGCGGAGACGTCGAAGGCAGCTGCTTTCTTGGCCCCGATCTTGGCCTGGATGAAGCAGCCCGTGCAGGGAAAGAACATATCCGGGCTGTTGGTTCCGGTAATGATCAGGTCCAGGTCCTCTGGCGACAAGCCGGCCATCTCCAGGGCCCGCAGGGCCGCCTGGGTTCCCAGATCTGAGGTGGCCACGTCCTTCTCCACAATCCTCCGCTCGCGGATGCCGGAACGGGAGGTAATCCACTCGTCGGAAGTATCCACCATTTTTTCTAAATCAAAGTTAGTCAGGACCTTGGGAGGGACGTAAGAACCTGTGGCAATTATCCTTGACCGAATCATATTCCCTTTCCTTATTCTTTCCCCTTCCACCTATCCAGAGGATAGGAGTCCAGGGAGATGCCTGCGGGCGCTCTCCTTCAGCCGATAATTTTCTCTTTTATTTGCTCCCAGACCTTGGCCAGATTCTTTCCGCCAAGCCGCTGGAGGTCTTTGTTCTCTTCCAGGTTGCGGACGAGGAGCTTCGGAAGGTTGATTTGGGCAAACTCGTGGGCCAGGCGGATGGCATTCTTTATGGCCTTGGGCGAGGACCGTCCGTGTCCGATGATCACCACGCCATTGACCCCCAGCAGGGGAGCCCCGCCATATTCAGAATAATCCAGTTTTTTCTTGATCGTATTCACCGCATGGCGGGCGAAGAGGTAGCCGACTTTGGCCCGCAAACTGGTCTCCAGCTCCTGGCGAATCATGGCCCCGATGGCCTCGGCCAAGCCTTCACAAATTTTTAGAGCCGCGTTTCCCACAAACCCGTCGCAAATCACCACGTCGGCCCGGCCGTTAAAGATGTCCCTTCCTTCTACCGGACCGATGTAACCGATCGAACTCTTTCTCAGAATGCCGTTGGTCTCCCGGATTAACTCATTGCCCTTGGATTCTTCTTCTCCATTGCTCAGCAAACCGACCACGGGTCGCTCTTTCCTCAAGATGTACTTGGCGTACGCGTCCCCCATGATGGCGAACTGGACCAAATGAAAAGCTTTGCAGTCCACGTTGGCCCCGGCGTCGAGCAAAAGGGTCCAGCCCTTCAAAGTGGGAAAGATGGTCCCGATCGCCGGCCGATCCACTCCATTCAACTTCTCCAGGACGAAGACCGCCGTGGCTAAGACCGCCCCGGAATTCCCCGCGCTCACCACCGCCGAAGCTTCCCCCTTTTTGAGCAGGTCAAAAGCCACCTTAATGGAAGAGTCTTTCTTTTTCCGGATCGGGGTCAGAGGAGATTCATCCATGCCCACCACTTCTGAGGCGTGCGCAAAAGTCAAAGGAAGTGAGTTGCTCCCCGGGTACCTGGCAGCTTCCTGGCGAAGGGTCTTCTCTTCTCCCACTAACATCACCGGGATTTGGTGTTCACGAGCCGCCAGCACGGCGCCCTCCACGACGCTTTGCGGGGCGAAATCTCCACCCATGGCGTCCACAGCAATTTTCATTGACTTGATTTCCCCTTAGGTTTCTTCGACTTCGATGACCGTCCGTCCTTTATAGCTGCCGCAATGGGGACATAGCCGATGGGGCACCTTTGGCTCTCCGCACTGCGGGCAGGCCGAAAATTGAGGGAAAGCGAGACGGTCATGAGTCCGCCTTTTATCTCTGCGAGTCTTGGAATGCCTCCTTTTCGGGTTGGGCATGGGAAATTCACCTCTCTATCATTGAACCTTGAGATTCCTCAAGGCCCGGAACCGGGCGTCCAAGAGCACCGTCGGGCAGTGACAGACCTCCCGGTTTAAATTCTTTCCGCACTGGGGACATAATCCGCGACATTCTTCGCGGCACAATGCTTTTGGGGGCAGGGCCAATAGAGCCTGGTCCTGGACGAAGGAAGTCAAATCAATCTCATCTCCGTCATAAAAATCTGACTCCAGGTCTTCCCGGGTGAGCTCGAGTTCTTCCGGAAGGGGGAAATCCGGCCTGGGTTTCAGGACGGTGCTGAACTCCGAATTTAAAACCAGGGAAAAAGGTTCAAGGCACCGGGCGCAGAGCCATTCCACCTTGGTTTGCAGACGGCTTTTTACTTGAACCATTCTTCCCGACTTGGAAAGTTTCAAGTGCACCATTATTGGACTGACAAAGCGGAAGGTTCTCTTTTGTTCTCCGCGCAGGCGCTCATCAAGCCAGTCTTCGCCCTCGGAGAAATCCGCTTCCAGCCCTTCCCTGGGAATATCTTCCAGTCGAAATTTCATTAATTCTTTCCCTGAAATATCGGGTAAAGTTTTAATATAACCAAAGTCTTTTTTTTGTCAAGGAAAAATAAGGGAAATAAGGGCGCCTAAACCCTGGTGATCGCATAACCAGTTGAAATATCTAATGGTTCGGGAATTTTCTCTGATCAGGGCCCTGGTGAAATCCTGTTTTTGGCCGAAGCGATGGGAGAAAAAGAGGATCGAGGTATGCGGGAGCAGGCCCTGGCCTTGAAAGGGAGACCCCGGCCGAGGCCCCTCCCTACCATTCTATAGGCGCAAATTTCATTTCTTCTCAACGGGTGATCATTTTGTTGGGCAGCCAAAGAATAAGCTCCGGCCAGATGTAGCACAGGACGATCCCCAGGAGCAGGCAGACGGCAAAGGGTGCCGCACCGATGAGAACCCTATACAATGGGATTTCTGGGGCGATCC